>CAZCPZ010000034.1:0-10029 GCA_964499875.1 uncultured Thermoplasmatales archaeon
TGTTGGTGGATCTGGACCAGGGAATTATAGTAGTATACAGGAGGCTATTGATAATGTTACTAATGGTTCTATAATAGTTGTATATCCAGGGGTGTATAGAGGTAGTCTAAGGATCTACAAGTCTCTCTCTTTGATTAGTGTAGAGGGAGGGATGGCTATAATAGATGGATGTGGAGGGGAATATGCTGTTAGGATTCTTGCCCCTAGAGTTTGGTTAACTGGTTTTATAATTCAGAATTCCAGTGGTACAGGGGTTTTAATCAAAAGCTTTTCTAGTAATATATCTTATAATACCATTGGTTTGAATCATATTGGTTTAGAGGTTTCTTCTTCGGATGGTAATATTCTCTACAGAAATACTATTTCTAATAATGTGGATGGTTTACATGTTAGCGGTTCTTCTACTGGTAACCTTGTCTATGAGAATACTATGAGTGATAATAGTTGTTATGGTGTATACGTAGAGAGTAGTGGTAATAGTTTCTATAGGAATAACTTCTTGGTTAATGGTCAACATGCTCATGACTCTGCTGTTAACAAGTGGGATGATGGATGGTATGGTAACTACTGGGATGATTATAAGGAGCGTTATCCTAGTGCTAGGAGAATATGGTTGAAGGGTATTTGGAGTATACCATATGAGATACCAGGTGGTGGAAACCTAGACCATTGTCCCCTCATAAAACCTTATTCTATGATGGAAAGAATTGTTGGAGGTGTATTATTATGAGGATGTGGAGTATTATAATTGCTTCCATATTATTTGTTTACCCCTCTATTTATACTGTTCTTCATGATGACTATAGTTACATATATACCTCAACGTATAGTAATCCTACTCCCAGGAATGAGTCTATTGATCAGCAGCAGAATTCAAGTTGTGGATACGGTTTACCATTAATGGAGAATATGTTTTATGCTCAATCCTTTATACCGAGAGTAGATGTTTTAACTAGAGTTAAACTCCTTATTGGTAAGGTAGGTAACCCAGTTGACTCTGAGATAACCGTATCTATCAGGAAGCACCTTCATAAACCTATTACCATGGTTTCAGTTGATGGCTCAAAGATTTCTGAGAACGGCTCCTGGGTGGAGGCTGATGTATACTTCATTAATATAGACGCGGGATATACCTATTATATTACCTGTGGGGTAGAAGGTGGGGATTTAGATAATCACTATGTATGGTTTTTCCAAGTTGATAACCCTTATGTGGATGGTAGTGTTTTTGTATCAGAGGATGGAGGATACACGTGGGATCCCTATGAATCCTATGAGTATGATGATCCAGATTTATGTTTCATAACATATGGTTTAAATAATACTCCGCCTACTACTCCTATAAAACCTGATGGACCAACAGAGGGATTCTATGGTGAGGCATATACTTATTCAACGCATTCCATTGATGTTGATGGAGATGAGATATATTATAAATGGAGTTGGGGTGATGGGACAAATACTAGTTGGCTGGGACCATATAAATCAGGGGAGACTTGTGAAGCTACACATACTTGGCTTATAAAAGGTAGCTATATAGTTAAAGTTAAAGCGAGGGATCAATGGAACATTGAAACCAGTTGGTCTGACCCATTAATTGTTAAAATGGGGAAAAAGAAGAGTTTCCCTCAATATCTAATAGGAAGATTTTTTATCCAATTAGAGAGTGTTTTACTAAATACATAGAGAGTTGACTATACCTAAAAATCAGAGGAGTACTGCAAGGTTAATTCGTAGATGGAATAATGTACATTGCTAGATTAATACTGCCTGATTCATGTGGTTGTGAGGATAAAATGTATGGTAGACTTAGGTTCCTTTGCTGTAGAGGTGTAAAGAAGTTGTGGAGAACGGATTTTTCTGGGTATATACCACTACATGTTGAGTAAAAGGTTGACAGTGTCTTCGTAACATCAGAGGTAAGTTTTATATACTAATAATTTATTATTATATCTGGATTTGAATATTTATTGGTTGATTAGAAATAAAAAAAGGGGGCAAACCTAGATGAAGAAGATTATAAGAGCTATATTGGTAGGGTTCCTGTTGGTAAATGGAATAAATATGGTGGTGTTAGGCAGCGGAGAACAGAGAACTGAAAGAATATTTATTGAAACTTCTGATCCAGTGATTCATGATAGTGGTGAATATATAAGAATTGATGTTAAAGAGTTACCTAATTATTTATCTGAGCCTGGTAAACCTCTTCTCCCAATGCTTGTGAAAACATTCACTTTCCCGGTTGGAACCAAGATATTAGATGTTAAGGTTTCTTCATCTTATAAGGTGTTGCATCTATCTAAGAAGATTCAACCTTCTCCTATTCCTCGTCCACTAGGTATTGATATTATATCAGATAGTGTCTTGGATTCAACCATCTATAATAGTGATGAGTTTTATCCCTCTCAAAAATATAGTGTTAGAGAAGGAGTTGGTTTAGATAAAGGCGAGAGAGTTATCTTCCTGACGGTGTATTGCTATAGTAGATATAAACCTGCTGAGGATACAATATATATACCAGATACTGTTGAAGTAGAAATTGATTATAATCCACCAGAGTCTCCTCTTTTCACAGGGAATCTATATGATTTATTGATTGTTACCGATGAGAAGTTTGTTCCTTATTTAGAGCCTTTGGTTGAGCATAAGGAGAAGATGGGTATTAAAACTAAGGTTTTAACAGTTCAAGAGATTTACCCCAAGTATAACGGTAGGGATGATGCTGAGGATGTGAAGCTTGCTATTGCTGATGCTGTTAGGTCTTATGGTGTTAAGTTTGTTTTGTTGTTTGGTGGTCGAAAGGGTCAGACTGGTGAGTGGTGGGTACCAGTGAGGTATAGTCATAACTTCGATGGAGCTTATTCTCATGGTGGTGTACCTTATGATCCAACTTATCTAACAGACTTATACTTTGCGGATTTATTCAAGAAGGATAAAGCTGGTAATATTTTCTTTGAGGACTGGGATTTCAATGGTAATGGTGTATTCGCAGAGTTTGACTACTTTAATCCATCGATAAAGGATATCATAGATTATTATCCCGATGTCTATGTTGGTCGTCTACCTGTTCGCTATAGTTGGGAAGCTGAAACAATTATAGATAAGATTATAACTTATGAGACTACTGCTTCTGAGTCATGGTTTAAACACGCGGTAGTCTGCAGCGGTGATACGTTTCCGCCATCTAGAGGTGCAACCAACCCGATATATGAGGGTGAACTAGAAGTTGGTTTAACAGCTAGTTATCTAGAATCAGTTGGTTTCACTGTTGATAGATTATTTACCTCCACTGGTGCATTTACCTGTAAAGAGGATTTACAGAGAGCTGTGAATAAGGGTTGTGGTTTTGTTCACACTGCTGGTCATGGTAGTCCATCCGTTTGGGGTAACTTCTTACCTAATGCGCAGACTGAGGATGAATTCGTAGTGGGTTTCAGTATAATGAATGTTCGGAAGTTTACTACTGGTTACAAGTTACCAGTTATTGTTATAGGTGGTTGTCATAATGCACAGTTTAATGTTACCTTCCAAGAGTTGATTGATCACAATTTCACATACTATGATAGGTATCCATTTGAGGGTTACCTACCAACTGATGTTGCCTCTTGGTGGGTTCTTCAGAGGGGTGGTGGCTCTATTGCTTCTATTGGTAACACTGGTCTAGGTTATGGTTACATTGATCAGTATTCCACCTATGGTCTTGGTGGTTGGATTGAACCAAGGTTTTTCTATGAGTATGCTGTTGCTGGCCTTAGGTTTTTGGGTGAGCTTCATGGTCAGGCTATAACTGATTATATTAACAGGAAGGGGCCTGCTATTGGTGATGTAAACGAGGATCAAATTGATCGTAAGACTATTGAGGAGTGGGTTTTGCTTGGTGATCCAAGTTTGAGAGTTGGTGGTTATGGTGGTTCCCTAGATGATGGTAATGATGATAATGATTCTAATGAATTATCCATGGTTTCTGCTAATCCACCAGACTGGAATGTTGGTGATAAATGGAGGTATAAGCTTACAGATATCGATTTAGATATCTCTGAAGTTGAGGGTAGAGCTTTAACTGTTAACCTCTCCACTGGAGAGATAACACTACTAGTAGAGGATGTATCCAATGGTTTATATAAAACTAGAGTTACATCAGATCAATTAGATGCCTACTTGGATGTCACTTTCGACTCATATAAAGAGGGTTCTATTCCAATCAGTTTCAAAGTTGAGATCATTAATGCATCTATAGATGGAGTGATACTATTCACTCAGTCAAACCTTGATATCTCTAGTGTTAACGTTACTATCTCCGGGTTACTAGATACAGCAGTATTATTGGAGAATCTAAATCTTTCTTTGCCATCCTTTGTTATGCCCCTATTATTAAAGTTCTTCCCAACGATACCTTTTGAGGTTAATTTATTAGTTTACTTTGACGAGCCATATGAGATCTTTGATTTCCCGTTAGAGGTTGGTAAGACTTGGCCTTTAGCTGGAGGAGTTATTCACATTGATGGAACAGTTCAATCTGAGTATATGAAACTACTTCAAACCGCTGATAAAATCCTTAGAATATTCGGTGTGAAACTGATTCCACCAGAGTTTGAGAAGTATCTACCAGTTATAGATATCTCTCAGTTATTAGAAGATTTTGGTATACCGACTAGTTTTGAGATACCTGAGATGAGGAGGATGTTTAGGTCACCAGTGTTTGAGTGTTCAAAGGTTGTACCAGTGGAGGTAGAGGGTGGAACATTTAACTGCTATGTTATAGATGTATTGGAGGGCGTAGTTGAGATCTACTATTCATCTGAGATCGATGGTTTCGTAGGTATCCATGGAGATGTCCATGATTTCATACCAGTGATAGAGGATGTTGATCTAGAATACATTGGATCCTAAAGACAGCCCTCTTTTTTCTTTTTAAATTTCATATTTTCTTCATTATTTTATGGTTGTAAACTTCAGTAGAACCTTTGTACCTCTAAGTTTCTCTTGTATTTTATCTACGAATCTTAGTATCTCTGGTAATACCACTTCTCTCCTCCAGTTGTATACGAAGTCTTGTTCTCCAAAGGATGGTTGGAATCCTAGTTCCGTTAGTATTTTTAGTATTTCAGATGCTTTTGCTCCCTCTGAGCTGACAAATACTTCTACATATGTTTTCATTCCCAGCATCACCTCTAGGGGAGGGTTGAACTTGGTGGTGGTTAATATTTGTTTTTCTTTCTCTAGCAATTTATTATAATGAAGAATTTTTCGTTTTCTGCCGATTCTATATTAGTTATGTTTATATTCAACTTTATTTTTAATCTAGCATTGGAATGTTCGATTTAGTTGTTGTTGGAGGAAATATATCTGGGTTGAGTGCTGCTATTAATGCTGCTGAGAGGAGTGTATCCACGGTTGTTATTGAGAGAAACATGGAGCCTCTTTATCCTCCACGTTGCGGAGAGGGAACAGATGCTGTTACTTGGAGGTTATTTGAAGTAGAGGGTTGCAGTAGAAATGAGATTAATAGTATTAAGGTAAATATAACTGATTCTTGGTCAGATGTTTTTAAACTAGCTAGGTTTCGTCTAATAGTTTTTGATAGGTTCTGTGTGGAGAAGAAGTTGCTCTCTAAAGCTGAGTCTATGGGCGTTCAACTTATCCTAGGTAGACGTTTAAAGGATTTTCAACCACCGTATAGGATTATACTTGATAATGGAGAATCTGTGGAGGGTAAAGTAGTTATTGATGCATCAGGTATATCCTGCCAAGTGGGTAGGAGGATTAATATTTCTCCTCTTCTTAAACCAGTTGATGTAGGTATATGTATGCAGAGTAGAGTTGAAGCTAGTTTCAATAAGAGTATGATTCATCTATGGTTCCATAAACCCTATGCTCCTTTTGGTTACGCATGGGTTTTCCCAATAAATAATAGGTTAGCTAATATTGGTGTTGGTGTACCTGGTGGATTCGGTGTTAATCTAGAGGAGTCTCTCAAAGGTTTTATTGAGTATGTAACCAGTGGTGAGGGGGAGGTTTTATCTACTTTTCGTGCTTGTGTTCCAACCGCCTCACCATTAACTAGGGTTTTTAAGGATAATGTTATGGTTGTTGGTGATGCAGCTAGGTTAGTTAACCCTGTTTTTGGTAAAGGTATTAGTAATGCCGTTTTCTCTGGTATAATAGCTGGTAGAGTAGCAGCTAAGTATATACAGGGAGAGATTGACTCCCTTAGTTTATATCAACAAATCATGGAGGGGAAGATTTCGTTTATAAAAAAGTTTTATAAGAAAAAGGTTAAATCTATGCGGTCTGAGGATATCTTCATTAGAAGTTATAAACGTGTTTTCTCGATGTTACATGGATTCCATCGTTTAGCACCTATTTTCTTTGAGAATAGAGTGATTCATCTCTTAGAAAAAGATGTTTCTCTTGTTGAAAATTTTAAATAAAAAATATAAAGGAGGGGAGGGAGATTTAGGAGTCTACTGGTACTGGTGGTACCCATTCTGGACTGTAGAGTATGAGGTTGGGGTCTCCATATATGCATTGTAGTGTTGTTACTATCATACTGGAGCTTCCATAAATCGATGTTGGGTCCTTGGTTGTGAAGTCTCTATAGTGTAACCATACTTGTTTGGAGTAAGCTTTCCCTATTGGTTCACCATTTATTAGTGTGTCTTTGAAGAACTCATCGTCTTGTAGATCTGCTTCTGGGCATAATCCTGATCCAGCGTTTCCATACCACATAACTGCTCCATGATCTAGGTATACTAGTGGTCCAAATGCATCTGCTGTACTGCAGGACATGTAGAATATAGCGCAGCTATGTAGATTCTCCATTAAATCGTCTACGTGATCAAAGTGTATTATATCATATAGATTCGGTGGTTCTGCATTATACCAAACCATTCCATTGGCTCTTGGCATCTTCCAGTTATCGTAGCTGTATCCTCTCCATGCATCCCACCAGATTTGATCAGGGTATTTACAGTGTTCTGTTTGTATGTATTGCGCTGATATACCGCTTCCACCGGTTCCATGTCCAGAGTAGTACATTACACTTGCTCCATCATTTAATCGTTTTAGATGTGCTACCCAGAGGCAGTGCCCCTCATAGGTTCTACCATGTGATCCAAAGGATTTCTTGATGACTCTACTTGAGTATACTGCGTGTGTTTCTCCATCATTAGTTGTCCATGTTCCTCCATCTGGGAAGTTCATTAGTTGCGTTGTCGTAATATTTCTACCTGGGTTTGCGAATATTAATGCTGGATACAATATGTTTCTCACTACCACTGCTGATGTATACGCTGGTGTTATACCTGGTATGTGCCCTGCATAGGAGTTATTTCCTAGCATAACAGCGTGTGCTGGTATGTAGATGTCTTTTCTATTAGCTACGAAACAATATGCTTCTTGTCCCTCTCTATCTAATCCATAACTCTCTATCCAGTCATGTATTCCATCATGTAGTGCTCCCTTCCAGTAGAGGCTGGCATCCATTCCCAGTGGTGGTATTGAACCTGATTTACCGTTTGTTAGTATGTATAGTAATGCGTTGATTAATGTTGGTATCGTCCATTCTCCTGGAACTGGTTCTTTTGCTACTGGTAGGTGACCCGGTGACCTTGATCCATGATAGTAGTCTCCATCCCAGAGTCGCCAGGTTTCTATTCTATCTGCTAATGCTGCTGGTAAACCTGGTGCTTCCCCTATTCTTAGTAGCGGTGAGCAGTGGTATGCTGCTAGCATTGCTGCTGGAGCGAAGAATCCTTCACCCGTTTTTATCGATGTTATTGTTATGTAGTTCTCTGTATTCGGGTAACTCTTTATTTGATCTATGATTTCTTGCATTGTGGTCAGATCTGTTTTTATTGTTGGTAAACTACTTTTTACTTTCTCTCCTATTCCTCCTCTTTCAACGAATATTACTTCTTTGACCCCTAGTTTGTTTAATGCGTTTTGTGTCTCTGTTGGTACATTATCTTCTTTTACGTATAGCAGTGGTGCGTGTTCTTGGGATGCTATGACTGCTGCGTTTGCTGCTGATATGATGGCATCTGCTCGTTTCTTATTTATTAGCCTTAGTTCACCTGTTAGAGTATATTGTATTGTTGATGCTCCTGTTCTATATCGTGGTACTACTATAACTGTCCATTTCCCTGGCTCTGGATGTAGTACTTCTGCTTTGAATTCCGTATGGTTTTCTGGATCCCATCTACGCCATGGGTTAACCGGTGGGTTTTCGAATCCATACCACTCATGTATCGGTAGTACTGGTCCATTCCATTGTGGTATATCTGGTGCTCTAAGGTATCCCTCTGGATCAACTAGGAATACTAGTAGATCAGATGGTTCAGCTGTCTCTACTTTCACTGTTATAACGCATTCTGATGTTGGTACATCTATGGTGTATCTCTCACCAGCTATCTTTGTTATCTTATATGTTGAGAATTCTCTTGCTTTTAGTTGTGTTCCAACTGCCCACAATCCTTTCTGAGTAACTGGATAGTATAAATCTATTGCATCTCCTGGTCCATCATATGGTGTTGGCCACCAGTCTCCACCATATGACATGTATGTTGGGTAGATACTCTCTATATATGTGCAAGAGTCATCTCCATAACCTTTCGTTACATCGAATGCCTCTAGTATCATTGCGCACCATTTTTCCCCTAGGAATAACGGGTAACCCATGGGTCCATGAAGCTTTTTATCATCGCTTTGTAGCGTTAATACATCTATCCTCCTCTTCAATGTAGCTGTTACCTCTAGGATTTTCTCGGTTGTATCAGTGTATTCACTTCCATCAACTGCTATTACTGCTAGATCACTTTTCTCCCAGTTATTGGTTGCTATCTCTGCTGCTGCTTCAACTGGATCCGCTGGTAGTGTGTATTCCTCAGCTGTTTTACCAAACATTGCTAGATAACTATTCCAGTCATCTAGTAGATATTGTGTTGTATCATCTACTATTCCTCTATCTGCATCTGTATCGAAGTAGTTTGTATCTGCGGTATCACCTTTGTATACTATTGGTGCTAGGTATCTTTTGCCATCTTTGATATAGTTTGATGCTGGTATCGCTGCTAGGTATCCATATTCATCTTTTAGTGTATTAGGGTCATTGTTTACGATAAAGGTTTTAGCTACTGGTGTTATATCTGGTTGTGGTATTGGTGCTGGTGGTTCTGGAGCATTTGGTTCAATACTGAATTGTAGATGGTATGCTCCTGATCCATAGCTGTAGTATTTCCACTCATCTGATGTTGGAGCATTCTTATAACCTGGGAATATGTTTATTTTAACAGCCCAGGTTCCACTCATTGTGGCTGGGTAGAAGAGTTCATCGTCATAGTAGTAGTTTTCTTTGTATACCATTTTACCTGTTGGGTCATATAGTGTTATATCGAAATCTGAGTATACTGCGTAGTCTTTCATTTCCAGTATGAAGTGTATTCCTTCTCCAGCATTTACATTGAATTTATACCAGTCTTCCTCATCATTCATATCTAGGTATCCATAGTATGAGCCAGGTGTTATCATTGTAGCTGATGCAAAGCTGTTGCCTGCATCTTTACCTGTTCCTGCATCGTTTTGACCGGTTAGTGTGACATCGAAACTATAGTCTCCTCTTCCAGATACCGGTTTTATCTGCATAAACCAGTATCCAGTTGAATCTGCTGTGTAGGATAGTGATTCTATTGTTAAACCACTTTCTGTTGATGATGCAACTATTTCTCCGTTTCTATTCCACAGATAGAGATCTACGTCGGTGTCTACTGGTGTAACTGTTATAGTAATTGTTTGTCCCTCACAGGCTGAGAAGACATACCAGTCTTCATCATTATTAGAGGTTACTTTACCTGTTCTCCCTCGTCCAGGTGTATCATCTATTGGTTCACCTGGGTATATCGGTGTTGAACGTGATATCTTGTCACCTGCATCTGTTTTTGTACCAGCATCCTTGTTGTCTTCATCTGCTGTTAATGGTTGATTCTCTGGTTGCTGATGGTAGTTTCGATCTAACCATATTGGTTTAGATGG
>CAZCPZ010000035.1:0-9704 GCA_964499875.1 uncultured Thermoplasmatales archaeon
ATGATATGATGAAGAATAATGTCATAGAACCCCTACGTCTCGGTATACAGGAGATCGATGCAGCTTCAGAGGCAGCTATAATGATTCTTAGAATTGATGATGTAATCGCAGCGAAAACAAGCACCCCATCTAGTGAACCTGGTGGAGGTAGAAGACCCGAGGAAACAGAATTCTAAAAATATCACCCCTCTTATTTTCTCCCTTATTTAAGAGGGAGGAGAATATGAATTCCAAGGAATCTACTACTCGGATGAACGAGGAAAAAACTTTTAAATCAGTAGATAAAAAGAAAAAGACAGTAACCAAGAAAGAATTGAAGGAACAACTTGATAAACTTATGGAGGAAAACAAAAAACTCAAAGAAGAAATTAGGGAGAAGAAAAACCAGTTACTCCGTGCATTAGCAGATTTCCAGAATTATAGGAAAAGAATGGAAAAGGAGCTGCAACAAAGAGAGGAGGATACAAAGATAAAATATCTGAATGAGATCGTCGATATATATGAGCTGATAAAGAAATCCTATGATGATGACAATCCCAAACACGCTTTAGGGTTATTAATCAGAAACCTTGATTTACTACTCGAAAGAGAAGGTGTTACATGTATTGATTGTATAGGTAAACCATTTGATCATAGTCTTCATCATGCTGTGACAACCATTGTTAGAGAAGACTATGAGGATAATATCATAGTTGATGAGATAAAGAAGGGTTACTTAATTGGAGATAAACTATTGAGACCATCTCAAGTTGTAGTTGCTAGAAGAAGAGAAGGAGGTGAGGAGTAGATATGGGGAAGATCATAGGAATCGATCTAGGTACTACCAATTCTGAAGTTGCAGTGATGGAAGGAGGGAAACCAACCATCATAAAAAGTGCAGAAGGGCAACCATATTTTCCCTCGATAGTAGCATTTACAAAGGATGGAGAGATGCTAGTTGGAGAACCAGCTAAGAGACAAGCTGTGCTTAACCCTGAGGGTACTATTCATAGGATAAAGAGAAAGATGGGCACAAGGGAAAAAGTCAAGGTTTGGGGTAAAGAGTATACACCTGAACAGATCAGTGCTTTTATACTACAGAAGATTAAAAGAGATGCAGAGGAATTCTTAGGAGAAAAGGTTACGGATGCAGTTATAACGGTACCAGCCTATTTTAATGATGATCAGAGACAAGCAACGAAGGATGCTGGAACCATAGCAGGGTTGAATGTTAGAAGAATATTGAATGAACCAACAGCTGCTTCTTTAGCTTATGGTTTAGATAAAGAAGGAGATCAAAGGATAGCTGTATACGATTTTGGAGGAGGAACTTTTGATATAACTATAATGGAAGTTGGAGATGGAGTATTTGAGGTATTATCAACAAATGGTGATACACATCTCGGTGGAGCAGACATGGATAAAGCACTGGTGGATTACCTAGCAGAGGAATTCAAGAAGCAGCACCGGGTGGATCTTAGGGATGATCTAAAAGCTTTACAGAGACTTTATGAAGCAGCAGAGAAAGCTAAAATGGAACTTTCATCAACTCTTCAAACAGAGATTAATCTACCATATATTACCATAGTTAACAATGAACCAAAACATTTAGAGATGAAACTTACTAGAGCTAAACTAGAGGAACTCATATCACCAATAGTTGATAGAACGGAGAAACCATGTAGAGAAGCCCTAGAGGATGCTGGTTTAAAACCATCAGATATAGATAGTATTGTATTAGTCGGTGGAACAACTAGGATTCCACTTGTTAAGAAGAAGGTAGAGGAAATATTTGGGAGACCCCCTAAGAGAGATGTTGATCCAATGGAATGTGTTGCCATTGGAGCAGCTATTCAAGCAGCTATATTATCAGGTGAGATTGATAAAGACATAGTCCTTTTAGATGTTACACCATTAACACTTAGTGTAGAGACTCTTGGAGGTGTAGCTACACCTATTATACCTAGAAATACAACCATTCCAACTAGGAAGAGTAAAATCTTCACTACAGCAGCAGATAATCAAACAAGTGTAGAGATTCACATAGTGCAAGGAGAGCGACCAATGGCTGCCGATAATAAGAGCTTAGGTAGATTCCACTTAGATGGTATATTACCAGCACCACGGGGTGTACCACAAATTGAGGTAACCTTTGATATAGACGCGGATGGTATATTAAAGGTTTCAGCTAAAGATAAAGCAACTGGTAGAGAACAATCTATTAGAATCACTGGTTCCACAAAGTTATCTGAAGAAGAGATTGAACGTATGAAAAGAGAGGCAAAGGAACATGAAGAAGAAGATAGAAAACGGAAGGAGAGAGTAGAGATACGTAACAACGCTGATTCCCTAATATATACCTCTCAGAAGACACTTGAAGATATCAAGGATAAGATATCAGAGGAGAATAAGAAAAAGATAGAAGATTCTATTAAAGAGTTAAGAGAGGCTCTAACGGGAGACGACATAGACAAAATCAAGGATAGGATGGATAAATTGCAGAAGGCTATACAAGAAGTGTCAGTACAACTTTATCAACAAGCAACTCAACAAACATCTTCATCTGAAACTTGGGTGGGGCATCCAACTGATGATAAGAAGACGATTGATGCTGACTATGAAGTGAAGAAAGACAGCGAGACCAAGGAGAAGGAGTAAGATCATTCCTTCTCCCCCTATATATGGAGGGTGTCTATTCATCGGAACTAAAGATATTTTAAGGGATAATGGTTTTTTCCCGTTTAGATAAAGGAAAGGTGGGTAATATAAGGATGATATTGAATAAAATACGTGTTTTAACAGCGGTATCATTGATTCTATGCTGGTTTTGAGTAGTACTAAACTTATAGGAGGTACAGTAGAGCATCATGGAAAAGAACTTCTTTTTCAAAAAACTTAATTACGAGAAAATCTAAATAAAGAGTATCAATGAAATTCTTGGAGGGTAGAGAGAAAGTATGGCCATTAGGAGAGAAAATGAAACTCATCAAGAGGAGGTCGAAATTGCTTTAGCAGAAGATGCAGTTGATAGAATAGAGGAATACTGGTTTAAAAGGATAAATATATCAAGGGATGACTACGTGTACGTTAGGAAAGTTGATAATCATCTGATAGTAGGTAAAGCTGAGATAAGATTCATCGAATGACAGGAAAAGATTTATACCTGGATTTGAAATTCCAGAATTCACACTAAATGTCCTTGATAATAGATGTATTTAAACAATATTAATACGAGAAGCGGACGTGATCTAGGGGTATGATTAGGGCCTTCCAAGCCCTCTGCCCGGGTTCGAATCCCGGCGTCCGCATCTTTAAATAATTGCAGGGGTAGCCAAGCCTGGTCAACGGCGCAGGACTTAAGATCAAGTTTCCTAATGGATTTATAGAAGGGTTCGATGAGAAATCCTGTCTCGTAGGAGTGCATGGGTTCGAATCCCATCCCCTGCATTCATACTTTTATTATAAGCATAACCAAGAAACCAATAGAGAGAACGATAGATGATGATACAGTAATTATAACATTGTCATCTATTGGACCAAACTCATATTTCTCTAAAAAAGAAGCTGCAGCAGCAGAGAGCATAGCCCAAAGTGTCATACCAGTTATACCTGATATAAAAGCTAGTATTATCCCAATTGGGGCACATACTGCAAACATGAAACAGTTACCAATAGGATGTTTAAACCTCTTTTTAAAAATCATGTTTCTTGCTAAACCTGTTACTCCGTCTCCAAAGGCCATATAGGTAGCTGGTATAATGGCTAACCAAGGGTTTCCTAGTAAATACCATAACCCAACTATGGATATTGTCCACATCAAACAAAAGTTTACATCATTTTTATCTTCATTGGTTTGAAACCAATAGAATCTTCTACCTTTTAAATGAGATAATAAGGTTAGCAGTGTTATTATTATACCTGCTAAAAGTGGTAGAAGAGGAGTTGATAGAAAGGGTATAAATAACGTTACTACTCCTCCAGCGAAGATGTGAACAAATTTCCTATTGAAATATATGGCATCTTTCTCTTCCAAACCTCTATTCTTCATCCATTCGAAGGTTTTCTTAGTGGCATAGGAGACTAGAAACATATACGTTACGAGTGCGAAGGTTAAGATGATATCTATTGTAGACATAGGTTTTTCAAATCCATGTATCCCTTATCTCTAATTAATCTTTCTTTTTGAAGCTATTAAGAGTTACTATATCCTCTAAGGGTTTCTTTGGTACATGGAGTATATCTTCTTCGTCTCTCCAATACTTAACGGTATCTCTCCTCTCTTCTAGTATAACTTTTTCTCCTTTGTATCCAAGAGCTATTACTGAGTCAACATAGAATTCATCTGGTGCGTTTATGACTTTCTTAATCTTTCCTCTATCAATATTACATATTATGCAACTTCCAATTCCTTCTTCTTCTGCTACCAGTATTATATGAGCTGCTTGCTAAACCCATGTCGCGTTGGTAATAAGGATCATTTACATCTCTTATCAGGATAATGATGTACGCCACTGGTCTTTCATTCTCTGATGGACGCCATGGTGGAGTTAGGTATCCAGCCCATTTTGTTGCCTCGAAAACTTTGTCACATAAGTTTTTATCGTTAACTATTACATAGTGTAGAGGTTGAAGGTTGGCACCTGATGGAGCAAGACGAGCAGCGTTCACTAGTTTTTTAAGTATGGTGAGAGGTATCTCTCTTTGTTGAAAACGTCTAATTGTTCGACGTTTAAGTATTACATCATATACACTCATAGATCCGTGTTCCTTAAAAGAGTATTTTTTATTAACTATTTAGGTATTGGGAGTAGATGTGAAAAAGAAGGTTGGTTACCGTTTTTCTGCCGTTAGAACCGCTTCGAAGTCCATGGAGAAGAAACTTCTGAAGAATGTCGAAAAGTTATATAGTAACCCTAGAATAGTCATACCTAGGTTTGAGGATTCTCACTCAGAGAAGGCTTTCAAGAAGGTACTCAAGCAGTTAGAGAAGATAGATTCCATAAAGGATGATGTGGGTAAACTTGAGAGACTATCTAAGAAGAACAGTTTAGCCGGAGCAGTTGCAGGTACGCTATTAATTGCTCACACTAAGAAAGCTCCTTTTTTAGCTGTCACAAAACTTCCAATTGGTGATATAACTTATGCTAAGAGAGGTAAAGCGTCACCGGAGTATCTCATGGCGGTTCAACATCTAGATAATCCAATTTTAAGGTTACTTGGTGTTAAAGATATTGCGATGAAGCATCGTTTACACATATACTCGTGGGATGAAGGATTTATATCTACAGGTGTAGAGGCTTCACCTCCGAAGGATTTTAAGAAATTTGTATTGAGAACATTGTCTCTACCGGTTCAAACCAGTAATCATGTAATGAGTTGTCAACACATCTCTAGAGACAAAGTTGAGAATAATATGAGAGACAAGAAACCTTATTTAAGTATTAGGTGGAAGTCCGCTGATGTAACGATTGCTTTATGTGAGAATTGCGCTAGGAGAACAGGTAACACGGTTTATTCTATAACAAAGTATCTTATTGAACCAGATGTCGAGGATGATTTTGATGTCAAAGTTGTTGGTTGTATAGTTAAAGATAAATCCATTGATGAGACAAAGTTTTTAGATGAATATTTATCGGGTGCTTTATCTGACTATGAATTAATAAATAGAAATATGAAGGAGAGAGAAAAGACTCTTAGAGAGGAAAGAGGAAGAGAGTTTATATTAGATGGGGTGTCTTTTGGAGACGATTTTGAGAGGTTTATAGAAGCTTTAAATCCAAAGATCTATGAGAGAGAGGCTTTAGATTA
This sequence comes from uncultured Thermoplasmatales archaeon, assembly GCA_964499875.1. GTDB lineage: Archaea > Thermoplasmatota > E2 > DHVEG-1 > DHVEG-1 > B44-G15. Next base: position 5,788 of record CAZCPZ010000035.1, read on the forward strand.
CATATTAAGTAGGGTTGATCATCCTATCATTGTTAACAAAACTACACCTAATAAGGTCCTAGAAGAGTTATGGGAGGAATATGGAAGAGAAGTTATTTCAATGATAATTAGAGATGAGGATTTAATCGATGAATTTCTAAGTTTAGAAGGCTCTCCATCAGATATACTCAAAACTGCATGGGAATACAGGGAGCAAAGAGAGATTCTATCTAAACTACCTAAATATAAGGATTTACCTCCAACAGTAGAGTTTGTAGATAGAATCGCAAAGAAATATAGATTATTTGGAGGAGAAAAGGTTTTAGCCGAGCTTCTAGATCCTCCTAGATCGACAAAAGGTAAGTCTTTATCATATGCCTTTCTTTTAGTCTTAGGCAAAGGAGTTGACCAGAAATGGAGGTTTTCAAGGGTGGAAATAGAATCAGGAGAGTTTCTTAGGAAGTATGCAGAGGAGTTACTTGTCTCTCCACCAGAGGGGTACCATAAGGCTTTAAAGAATCTATTGATGGCAGCTGGAATCTCTGAAGATTTAGATAAATATCTAGTTTAAACCCTTGGCAAAGATTTTTATTGAAGCTACGGATATCATGAAGGATATGATAGCCGCATCTAGGAGATCACAAGGGGTTTCCTATGCAATCCGTGACCTAGTTGTACCTGCTAGGGAATTGGAGAAAAAAGGTCACAAAATATTACATTTAAATATTGGTGATCCAAATAAATATGATTTTGATACTCCTAAACATATGAAAGAAGCTTTGTATAGAGCGACTATAAATGGAGAGAATGGCTATGCTCCATCTGAGGGTTATGAGGAGCTCATAGAAGCTATTATTGAGAGAGAGAAGAAAAGGAATAATATTTCTTATTCGGAGGATCATGTTTGTATAACCTCTGGAGTCACTGAGGCTCTACAGATGTATCTAAATGCTTCTCTTGATCCAGGGGATGAACTACTTGTTCCAGGACCAACTTACCCTCAATATAGGTTGATAACTAAGTTCAATGGAGCAGAACCGATCCCCTATCGATGTTTAGAGGATGATAATTGGCGACCAGATATAGAGGATATCAGAATGAGGATTACTAGTAGGACAAAAGCCATAGTTATTATAAACCCTAATAATCCTACTGGTGCTGTCTACTCCTCAAAGATTGTAAAAGAGATTATAGATATAGCTGGGGAGCATGATCTACCTGTTGTATCAGATGAAATATATGATGATTTAGTATTTGAAGGGAAGCAAGTTGCAACTGCTTCTCTAACAAATGATGTACCAGTTATTACATTCAATGGCTTCTCTAAAGTGTATCTAGTTCCTGGTTGGCGAATAGGATACACATTATTTCATCATAATGGAGAGTTAGATGAGATTGAGGATGCATTCTTCAGGATAGCTAGGTCGAGACTCTGCGCTAACTCTGTTTGTCAATATGCCTGTATAGAAGCTCTTAAGGGACCACAGGATCATATAGAGGAAACTAACAGGAAACTCAGGGAGAGAAGAGATTATGCGTATAAGAGGTTAAATGAGATACCTGGTATATCAACCGCTAAACCTGACGGGGCATTCTATATATTTCCACGAATAGATGCTATGAGTAAAGGAATATGGAAGACAGATAAAGATTTTGTGTTGGACTTACTGTATGAGAAACACGTATTAGTTGTTCATGGTTCAAGCTTCTGCCCAGAGTTTGGTAGGGATCATTTTAGGGTAGTTATCCTTCCACCAATAAATATGATGGAAGAGGCTTTTAATAGACTGGAGGATTTCATGAAGAAGGAACTTTCTAGTTGATTTAATTACCATTTCTCCCAGTGTGTAAACTCTCTTAACTTCTTTCTCTTTGTACTTCTAATAACAAATTTTCTACCGATCTCACCAATGGTTCCCCTGTTGGATGGGTAACCTAGTGGTGTAAGAGCTACTATCCTTATACGAGGAGGTATACCTAGTAGTTTTTTGATCTCTTTTTCATCAAATGACCCAATCCAGCAAGATCCTAATCCAACATCAGTAGCAGCAAGTATTAGATGCTCCATTGCAATTGCAGTATCAACTAGGTAATAATTGATATCCTCCCTTCTGCCACTGGATAATGGATCTGCACAAGCAACTACTATGATAGGAGCTTTTTTAATCCATCGATTTATAACACCACACATCTTAGCTAATTCTTTTATCTTATCTTTATCGGTAACTATTATGAAATGCCAGCATTGCATATTCATCCAAGAGGGAGCTAATCTAGCGCATTCTAATACATATTCTATCTTATCATCCTCAACATCTCTATCTTCATAGTTTCTAATGCTACGTCGTTGATTTATAACTTCTTGGAACTCCATCACTAATCTACTCCTATAAGATCTGGTAGCTTTATCGGTAGGTTACTATTCATCAAGATTATATTAGATTCATCAACACTATAGGATATCTGAAGCGCCTTCAAATTAACTCCTTCATTGTAGGCTTGATGGATTAATCTATATATGATAGGATCTCCCTCTCTATATGGAACAAAGGCCTTTACATCAGGTAAAGCAGCTATAAATATAAGGGAGCTATCTCCATCGTTTTTTATGTGACGAATCAACTCTCTTATATGCCTCTGTCCTCTAGTAGAGGGACAATCAGGGTACATTGCATATAATCCTTTCTTTAATACAGCGCTTTTAATCTCAATATACTTCTCCTTAGAGTTTTTACAGTTTAATAGGTAATCAACTCTTGAATCATAAAGTCTTGGATTCCTCTTCTTTATGATGCAGTACTTTAGATACGGTAGTAGATCCCTCTCTATACATGTTTCAAAGGATTTCATCTGCAGCAAGGTATCTATTACAGTTGCTAACCCATTTTTTGGATTCACTGCAAATAGCCTATATTTGTTCTTACCTGTATTTGTTGTACATATGCTTCTATTCCATTTCTCATGTATTCTTCTAGTCTACCGGTGTTATTAATCCAAGCTGTATGTTTCTCTCCGCTTTGATCCACTAGCACTGTGAATTGGTTTATTCTTCTAATTATCTTACAGAGTTTAACATCTTCTATGTGAAAAAGTTTTATTTGGTTCATTCATTATCCTTGGATACAGTAGGAGGTTTTTTAAGGTTTAAAGGTTCTTCAAAGGGTTGAAAGGATGTATCATTTTGAAGCACCTCTCTCTGGATATTAAGAGCAGGTGTATCTTGTAGCTTACTCTTCATTAATTCCTCATCTATGACATCAAGTTTTTTACCCTCAATAGTAGTGGTATGTAAATGTAACAAGTTTTTCATGAAAGAATCCTTGAATTTATCAGTTGCTAGATGTTCTAGATGCTGGATTTTTGTCTCTGTAAGTTGTTTAGTTAAATTATGTATAATTCTACTTCTGTTATCAAGTTCTTCTCGTATCCTATCTATCTCCATTAGTAGGTCTTTGTTCTTTCCTAGGTGTAGAAAACGCTCCATTATATCTACCTGTTGAAGATATTGTGTTTGTACATCAGTTAGTTGCTGAGTAAGTTCTTGTATTATTTGATTCCTCCTATCAATTTCTCCTTCTAATTCATCTATCTCCTCTTGTAGTAGTTTAATTTTTTTCTCTTCTTCATTTGTCTCCACTGTTGATAGAAGATGTGTGATTTCCTCTATTTTGCCTTCTCTAGCCAGCCAGCCTAACGCAGCGTATATATCATTTCTATTCATATCAGCTATATCAGCTATTACATTAGGATTCAGTTTTAGATTAGCTAAGATGTTATATATTCTACCTGCATCTGTACCTATCTTCCAAGTTAGATTTGTAGATGATAAACTATAGAAATCTCCGTCTTTTCTAATCTTGTTTTCTCTTGCAAGCCAACCTATTGCTGCATAAAACTCTGTTTCACTTAGATTTGTCTTATGTATTATCTGATGCTTT
>CAZCPZ010000036.1:0-9665 GCA_964499875.1 uncultured Thermoplasmatales archaeon
CATTTCATAGCTTTTCACATGACCGATCAGTCCGCGTTCTCTTTTTTTTACACCCAAACACTCTATTGTCTTAGAATTTGTACCATCCGCTCCTACTATATATTTTGCTCTGAATTCTATCTCCCTGCCGTTTCTCGTAGCAATTGCTTTGTCAACGAGATACTCCTCATTGAATTCTAAAGATATAAGGTTAGTTCTCGTCAAAATTTTTGCTCCTTCCTTGATTGCTAGACTCGCTATCCATTTATCCCATTTCCTCCTGTTTATGGCATACCCTGACCATATACCCCCCTTCCTTATTATGGATATTCCATCTGCCCAAAAATACATGCCTTTAATTTTCCATATAAGTTGTTCTTTAGGTATATCGAAAGGCAAGTATCGAAATAGATATTCACCTACAGCCTCTCCACATTGAACTGGTATACCTACTTCAGGGTCTTCTTCAATAACAACGGTTTTGAGTCCTCTCATAGCTGCGGCTCTTGCTGTGGAAAGCCCAGCAGGTCCTGCACCAACTACTAGGACATCGCACTCTATAGGCATATGGGAGGGTTTTATCTGAAAAATAGCTTAAATAGATTGTGATATAATTGTGACGCGAGTCCGCGGGTCTATGAGATGTTACATATGAGAGATGGCGTAACCTTCATCGAAAAGTATAAGCGCCACTGGGAAATCTATGGTATGACTAGATAGAGAAGGGCAACCTTCATCAGATGTCTTCTCCCGAAGAAGTAAACCAAGAATGCGTATCTGAATTTGGATATCTTTTTCTTCATGTTTTGATCAATAATATCATTCCCCCACCTCATCCAGATATGCAGAGGCAGCTAGAAATATCAGAGATAATGGAATGACCCTTAATCCAGTCATAATGATGGTAGCAAGTATTGTGAAAAGACCCAGAGAATGAGCAAGATTATCGATTTTTTCCTTCTAACGATTGCCACCTCACTATCATGGTATACAACTACAATATGCCGAGCAGGAAAGTTAGAATCATGGCTCTCTATCTGCTAACAGTCTCCTCATCAAAATGCAGCGTCGATGTATTTTAGACCCCATGTCTATATAGATCAACGAGAAGAACAGTTATCTATCTCTAAGTTATTCTCCTAGTCAGTGTAATCTTAACACTATTTACTTAATTCGTTAACAGTAAATCCCAATCTTTTTTAGTTTAAATCACTGGATTGATCTCGTTAGTAGAGACTATCTCACAAAAAACACTCACAATAAGATATTTGCTATGCAAGAAAACCATTGAAAACTCACCGATGAATCCAACTTTCGTTTATTCAAAATTATCAAAAATGATAATATTGTGATAACAAAAGTTTAATAGTTTTTATTGCTTTTGGTTTATTGGATGAGAGAGAAGGAATTCATAGAGAAAATGAAATCCACTGGTATGGGTGTGTTCACTTTATCAGACATATCCAGAGTAATAGGTAAAGATAAGAGATACGCTACGTTGTATGCTAAGAGACTCGTTGAGAGAGGTAGTATAATAAGAATTGAGAAAGGCAAGTTTATACTCCCAGATACTGATCCAATGGTTGTAACTACGAATATAACCTTTCCATCCTACATATCTTTTCTATCAGCGTTAAGTTATTACCACCTAACCACTCAAATACCAACAACTATACAAGTGGTCACAAGTAGATCAAGAAAAAATGTATTATTTGGCAATGAAAAGATTTCTTTCATAAAATTTAACAAAAAAAGGATTTTTGGTTACAACAGAGAGAGAATCGGAAATGGATACGCTTTTATAGGTGAACTGGAGAAGGTGATTGTAGATGCGTTGTTTATACCCAGGTATTGCCAACCCAGCGAGACATTAGATGCCATAGAAAAGGTAGATACCAGGAAACTCTTGGACTATGCGTTGAAGATGAGGTCTATTGTAACGCTGAAAAGACTGGGTTACATACTTGAGTTGAAAGATATTGACATATACAACGAGGTTAAGGGATATATAAACAGGAAATATGATCTCCTAAATCCTCTTCTTCCACCAGTTGGAAAACTCAGTAGGAAGTGGATGCTGAGGTTAAACGAGGTGTTATGATGCTGACAAGAGAGGATCTTGTTAGATACACTGAGGTTACAGGGTTCAACTTGGATCAGGTGGAAAAAGATTATGTTCAACATGTATTTCTTCTGAATCTGTATAGAAGGATCAGTGATGAATTCATCTTCAAAGGGGGAACAGCTCTCCAAAAATGTTATGGTTTGAATCGTTTTAGCGAGAACGTGGATTTCACTCTATCAAGAGATATATCGGTTGAGGAGATAATAGAGAAGTCTATAGTAGGTATGAATCTCTTTGGTTGTGAATCCTCTACCAAGAAGATGAAGGATGATGATATCTCCGTGTCCTTTCAAATCAGAGTTAGAGGACCTCTATATGATGGGAGAGAGAAAAGTTGCGCATACGTTAGAGTAGAGATAAGTAGAAGAGAGAAACCTATCTTTCCTCCTACTAAAATCAATATCATACCAATGTATAGAGACCTCCCCCCTTATATAGTATCTATGATGGAGGTATCTGAGATTATGGCTGAAAAAGTCAGAGCGGTGCTTACTAGAGAAAGAGCTAGAGATGTGTATGATCTCTATTTTCTAATTGGTAAAGGAGTTGAAACAAATCTTGAAATGATTGAGGATAAGCTACGCTATTATAGTATGGAATTCAATACAGATGAGTTTGTCTCAGCTGTTGAAAGAAAAGAGAGGTTGTGGTACAATGAATTGAGGAATCTTGTACCACAAATCCCTGATTTTGATATAGTGAAAGAGAGTATCTATGAATGGATAAGAGGGAGTATCAATTTGAATGAGACTCAGAGGTAATAGGATTACGTCGAAATACATATAAGATAACCTAGGGTTTGAGATGGTGGAGATGAATGAGAGTAGATTCCGTAGATATAAAGATAAACTAAATATTACTATGAGGAGAATTGAGCAGATCAATGAATGGATAGATGTTGAATTAGAAGAGTTTATATGTGATGAGAAAACAAAGCTTGCAGTATATAAAGCGTTTCAAGAAGCTGCAGAGGCTTGTATGGATATAGTTTCTATGATATGTAAAGATATGAATATTATACCTAAGGATGATTACACAAATATAGAGGAACTCAGTAGTAAACTGGATATAGATAAAGATATTTTGAGAGAAGCTAATGGTCTCAGGAATATAATTGTTCATAGATACAATTCTACAGATGATGAGTTAGCATACGAGAGTATTAAGAGGATTACCCCAGAGTTATCAAGATTTATAGAGGTTGTTGAGAATTGGCTTCAAGAGAAGATAAGTTAAAGGAATATGTGAAACCTTTGAGGAGATATGCCTTGGGTATACTTCTATATGGATCAACTGTTAGAGGTGAGGATACAGAGAGGAGTGACATTGATATATGCGTAGTTGCACCAGATGCTGATCAAGATGAACTCTACAAAGAGATCCTAAGGTTATCTAGTAGAGATAGATATGATATCAAAGTATTTGAGAGGATGCCTCTCTTCCTTAAGATAGAGGTTATAAAGAATCATAGGATACTATATGCAAGGAATATCTATGACTTATATGAGTACTTCTATGTGTTTAGAAAAATATGGGGTGACCAAGAGTATAGGCAGAGGTTATCCAAAGAGGAATTGAGGGATATGTTCAAATAAGGTTGTTTTCTCATCCATTGATCTCGCTGATTCTCTAACCCCTCTCTTGTTATACTTATTTTTTATCTATCCAGTTGATGCTTTGATCACTCCATATCTTCCTATAATGGTAGAAGTAGAAGTAGAGTTCCGATGGTTTTCTTGAGAAAACCACTTTATGATTCCTAATGACATCTATTTTTATATAAAGTGGTAGTTCCTCGAAGATTCTAACATCATATTTATTCGCATTAATATTTCTCCATATCCTCCCTAATAGGTTTGCAAACTCTTCCGGGTTTTTTAAAGTAGGGGCAACTATACATATATCTATATCGCTTCTAATATTCTGTTCATCCCTAGCGAATGAACCATATAATAGTATAGCTTCTACTTCTCTATCTTTTTTAAGGAAATCAAAATCCTTCTCTATCTCTCTCAATAAACTATCCATGTTTCTCCACCAATTCCTCTAGAATCTTCCTTAGATGCGGTAGGAGATTCTCCATGGATCGTCGAGCTATCTCATCATCCATTCTATTATACCTATGAACTACTCTGTTTCTAAGACCATTTGCTTCTCTAAGAACCTCTGCTTCTCCTCTAGATAGTTTCTCTAGTAACTCTAGTTTATAGATGTTTGTATAATCATCTTCCACTGTTTTATCTAAATCTTTTAGAGTCATAGCGATGATATCAAATAATGATTCCACTAATTCTTGGAATGCTTTATAGCATGCTAGTCTACTAAATTTTTTATCAAAATCCCCTAATAGGATTTCAACGTCCTCTAATCTTTCTCTAGCTAATTCCACTTTCTCTCTATATCTTTCTACTCTACTTTTTGTTGGGGGCATAATGAGTTAAACCTCTCTCCCTAAAAGGAGTTGCTGTTGTTTTTTCAATTTTTCTATGAGAATTTAGATACCTACGATGTCCAAGATTTCAACTTCTTAGATTTACTATATAGATCAATGGTTAGGTATGCCTCATCGAAGAATATCAAAGCCAGTAGGAATTCTAGAGGGAAGCAACCTATTAGTACTAGGTATAATAAAGCAACTTTCAGAAAGTATCTACGACCAAAGAAATAGGATGCAAACCTGTATCTAAACTTGTCTCCCGATGGGTTACTAGGGTTTGCTCCTACAATATCGTTTCCAACTTCATCTATTACACCAGCAGCTGTTAAGAAGATAAGTGGTAGAACTAGTAACTCCACTCTAACTATGATGATTATAACTAGTATACTAGCTAAACCTAGTAGATGAGCTAAGTTATCAATCTTACCTTTAAGTAAAACCCCTAACACTATAGCTAACAGTAGGGTAGCAGAATAAAGATTAACGAGCATAGTTACAGCCCATAGACACCCTAGCAGTGGAGCCAATAATAACCCCTTTCTTTTGCTGAATGATTTTTCATCAAAGGCATCATCAATGTACTTTAAACCCGCACCTAGGATACCATATGAGAGTAATAGAAAGTATATGTTATCCAAATATTGTAACACCATCAAGTATCTCCATCCCACACTCTCTTTCCTCTCTCAGAAGGGTATTTAATCATTGTTTATATAAAATTTAGGTATCCCAAGTATTAGAACAACATCTCTTAGAACCATCTACACGGGGTCATCCATATCTTTTAAAAACCCTCAAGGATTCAAGGGTAGATTCAATGGGATCAAAGGTTATCGAAATCTACAAGAAACTACTGAGTAGTTTGGGCTCACAGGGTTGGTGGCCAGCGGATTTAGAGTATCATAGACGTAATAATAGTGACTATAGGTTTGAGATTATAGTGGGTGCTATTCTAACTCAGAATACTGCTTGGAATAATGTTATACCAGCTATTGAGAATCTTAAAAGAGAGAATCTACTCACTGTACAAGGTATAAGAGATGTGAATCTAGAATACTTGGAGGAGCTTATTAGATCAACCGGTTACTATCATCAGAAAGCGCTTCGCTTAAAAACATTTGTCTCATACCTGTTAGATAAATATAATGGTAGTTTAGATGAGTTATTCAGTAGAGACTTATATGAGCTAAGGGAGGAATTACTAGAGGTTAAAGGTGTTGGACCGGAAACCGCAGATTCTGTACTATTATATGCTGGTGATAAACCTGTTTTTGTTGTAGATACCTATACTAAGAGGCTATGTCAACGTTTCCCTTTACCAGTAGAAAAACTGGTATACGATGAAATCCAGTGTTTCTTCCAAAATAATCTAGAATGTTTCTTTAGAGGCGAGGAACTCATAGAGGTGTATAAGGAGTATCATGCTCTGATAGTGTATCTAGGTAAAACTTGGTGTAAACGTAAACCTCTTTGTAGTAGCTGCCCTATTAGAGAGGACTGTAGTTATTCTAAACCAGTATCTTGAAGTATCTCATCTATCTTATCTCTTAGAATCTCAGCTGGTATATCTGGTAGAGATATTAGTTGAGTGGTTCCAACTTGTCCTTTACTAGATTTCTTAAGAGTTATGAAACCAGCGTTCTCTATATCTTTTAGGTAACTCCAGAACATGGTGTGTCCACGAGGTTTCTCCTTATACTCCTCGCATACAACTCTGTACATCTTCTCTGCATCCCCAGTTGTAACATAGGCTGTTCCATCCAGGTAGAGTCGTTTCGCTATAGATAATAGTGTTAGTAGTTGTTGCTTGTTTAGATTCCTAAGTTTGGATTCTGTTACAATAGAGTATGTCTCTGCTTTAGCTGCTCTCACATGCTCAGGTGTAACCTCTAAAGAATGTTGTTCATCTGCTGCTACACCAGCTTTCCATAGGAGCTCTATAGCGAATCTTGCATCACCCCACTCACTAGCGATATCAGCTATTAACTCTATAGAGTCCTCCTCTACTACACCTCTATGGAAAGCTAATTCTACTCTCTGCCTTATTATATCATATAATTCCTCTCTACTATACTTATCTAGATGTATATGGTTACTTCTCTTAATAGTGCTAAGTGAGGATACATCTAACATGGAGAATATATCCTTCTGTGAAATCAAGATTAGAGAAACTAGATTCTTTTTACTAGTAGAGGCTTCATCTGAGAAACGAGTTAAATTATAGATTAACTCTGATCCACTCTTTCTAAGTAGAGCATCTACTTCATCGAGAGCAACAATTAGATGTGTTTCTCTTCTAACTAGTTGTCTATTTAATACCTGCAGCATCTCATTTACTGAGAATCCTCTATCTGGGAAACCTGGATCAAAGTGGTTGAGGATACCTAGTAGTGTCATAGCATCTGTTGAACGTCTCCTACAATTTATATGAACATAATCTAGGAAAACACCTTGTTTACGAGCGGTTTTAACTAGTGATAAACAGAATCTCTTAACCAAAACTGTTTTACCTGTTCCAACAGATCCAGTTATAACAACATTCTGAGGTACCCTTGCTAAAACTGGTTTGAAGAGTTGAGCTAGTACACGGAGTTGTTTCTCTCTATGCGGCAGCTCATCTGGTACATAATCAAAATCCAAGGCCTTTGGGTCCTTAATCACAGATGAGCTAAGGAGTTCATCTTCAACTATATCACTCATCAAAACATTGAATATTAGGAGGTTATCATAAAACCTTTTGGATACCCTCATTATTTTTATCCCCGTCAACTAATTTGGATGAGGAGATGAAGAAGGATTCCACTATGGATTCAATATGTTTCATGAGGGAGTGTTTCAGAGAATGGTATAGGAATCACCCTGTTGAGCTACCTGATAGGTTTGGACGAAGGGAGTTTGCATTCACATTCTTTGGTGGTAAAGGTATGCTCCGTCACCTCTCATTTAATAGAAAGAAAGAGTTTAATGAGTTTCTCGTTGATAAGGTACCAGCTCATATATATTACTCGAGTGCCTACTACAGGAAACCCGATGCACCCACTATGAGTGAGAAGAAATGGATGGGTGCAGAGCTCATATTTGATTTAGATGCAGATCATCTACCGGATGCAGATAAACTACCTTATGAGAAGCAACTGGAGGTCGTTAAAAGAGAGTTTATTAAACTAGTTGAAGACTTCCTACTAGGAGATTTCGGGTTTAGTGTAGATCAGATAGAGTTATATTTCAGTGGTGGCAGAGGGTATCATTGTCATGTTAAAGATCCCCGTGTTCTTCAGCTTGGTAGTAGTGAGCGACGTGAGATAGTTGATTATATTATCGGCAGAGACATCAGGGAAGACTTGGTTTTCCAGGATACAGTTATATCTCATAGAGATTATAAAGGTAAGAAGTATCCATCCACTAAAACCCTTCATATGGTTTCTCCAGATGAACCAGGGTGGAGGGGTAGGATTAGTAGAGGTTTAATTGAGTTAGTAGAGGAGATAATATCTAGTGACGATCCTGTTGAGAAACTCAAGGGGTACGGTATTAGTAGAAGAACCGCTGAGAAACTACTTGGTGATCTATCTGATGAGAGAGTGGAGAGGATCAGGCAAGGTAAATTAGATCAATCAAAAACTATTAGAAGATTCTTCTTAAATAGTGCACTTAGGAGAACAGCTGTCTCAATAGTATCTGGTGAAACCGATGAACCAGTAACTTGTGATGTTAAGAGGTTAATACGTTTACCTTATTCTCTTCATGGTAAAACAGGTTTCCAGGTTACAAGAGTAAAGGTGGATGAACTCAGGCCTTTTAACCCCCTGGTGGATGCTGTAGTTTTACCAAGTACACTTGTTAATATAAAGGTGTTTAAACCTATGAATATTAAACTCAAGGGGGAAAACTTTAGACTAATGGAGGGAGAGGAAGAAGTACCTATCTATGTAGCTGTATTCCTATTGGGAAGAGGAATAGCAAGTATTTCATCCTAAATGTTTATCTATTTGATTTGACCTTAATTGTTAATAATCTATGTCTGATATATCATATATAACTCTGAGGAAGATACAACAAGCAGAGAAGAATTCATCTACTCTCACCAAGATAGATAGAGATTTCTATAGAGAACTTTCTTCTTTTCTATTAGATTTAAATAATAAACTCTTAAAAGAGGATTCTCCGAAGAGACAGCTTCTATTGAGAGAAGAGTTACAGAGTATTGAGAAGATCGCTACTAGTATATACGAGCAACGTGAGAAGAAGATTCTCATAGCAGCGATGACTAAGAGTAGAGGCGGTAACCCAAATATAAAGAATCTTATAGATGGAGAAGAAGAGTTATTTAAAGCTATATGTGATATTCTAACAAATACAAGGATTGCTCTCCTAAAAGGAGAAACCTCGAGAGAGAAACAGGAAGAGGAAACCTTGGAGAATAGAGTAGAGGAGGAAACCACTGGGGAGGAAGAGGAATTTGTAGATGAAGAAGTAGATGAGGCAATACAAGTTACTCTACCGAAAATAACAGTGGAAACTCATCTTGAAACCGAGGTAGAGTCATCCTCTAAGGTGGATCATCAGAAGGGTGAGAAGAAAGACAAGATACCTTCCTTAGAAGAGTTTCAGGAGAACAAAAAAATAGGTGGTAGAAGGAATAATAACCCTATTATAAGAGTATCTCAAGATATACCATCCTTCATTGGTACAGATAAGAAAACCTATCATCTCAAAAGATGGGATATAATCTCTATACCAAAGGATATGTGTGAGACTTTAACAAAGAGAGGTGTAGCGAGGAAAATTGTTTCAAAATTTCCTTCAAACTCTCATTAAAACCTAAATTTTTTATAGAACAGTTAAATTACTTCCGCTGGGGGATCAACCATGAACGCACTAGGTCGACACCTCATCGTTGAATTCTACAACTGCTCACCAGAGAAGATAGATGATGTAATGAGTATCGAGAAATGCATGGTAACCGCTGCAAGGAAAGCAGGTGCAACGGTTATAAACTCTACTTTCCATCACTTCTCACCATTCGGTGTATCAGGAGTCGTAGTTATTGAGCAGAGTCATCTATCTATACATACCTGGCCTGAGTATAGGTTTGCAAGTATAGATCTATTTACATGCGGTGAA
>CAZCPZ010000037.1:0-9590 GCA_964499875.1 uncultured Thermoplasmatales archaeon
AACCCAAGGGATCGATGATTGTTATATCATAATTCATTTGATACATCAATTGTATATGAGCTGGTTGTTCTTCGATGATTATCTCCTTATAGGAAAGACCTCTTTTTCGCACTCCATTTTAGCATAACTTAGAAGATTTTTAACATTTTCATTAATGACCTCTCTGAGATCCCCCGAGGGTATTAATCACGGATAATGGGGATATGATGGGTTTTCGAGCACATGCATAACCGTGACTTCAGCACTACTAGCTTAGCGAAGTTAAGTCTTTTTCAAAGCTAATGCCGAAGGATCTGAACCATCCGTAGGGATCAAAATCTTCCTCATGGAGCCCCTTGATTATTTATCCTCATTATTTCCTATCTTTTTTCTTGGAGATAATAATTTCTTCGTCCTTTTATCAGAGCCATATAAACAGAAAATTTTAATACTTTTTCATAGATATTCATAATCATTAACCGGAGTATTGTAATGAGATTTGATACAAAAAAAATTATCTTGTATTGGAGGATTCGACTCGCCTTATCATTTTTTGTGTTTCTTCTTGCGTTATGTCTAATCAGCTACGTCCTTGTTTACGACGTGGAGAATATCCAACTAGCGTTCATCATTCTGATCTTATCAATAGCTGATGTTTTAACTCTTCTATGTAGAAGAAGATTACAAAATATAACCAGAGAACAGAAAATAGGGAGAGAAACAGATGTCTCACGTAAAGGAAGATAAACGTCTAAAAAAAGAGCTTGGTCTCCTCGAGATATTTTGCATTGCATCAGGAGCGATGATTAGCTCGGGACTATTCATCCTACCTGGATTAGCATATGCAAAAACGGGTCCTGCAGTAGTTGTTGCATACTTCCTCGCTAGTCTTTTGGTTATCCCTGCTTTGCTGGCAAAAGCAGAGCTTGCAACAGCTATGCCAAAAGCAGGTGGAACTTATTTCTACATAGATAGAAGCATGGGACCTGCAATGGGAACAATTGGTGGGTTTGCTGCATGGTTCTCTTTGGCTTTTAAAAGTGCCTTTGCATTGCTGGGAATAGGAGCATTTGCTTTATTACTTAACCCTGGACTCAATGAATTACAGATAAAACTTGTTGCTGTTGTATTTTGTATAATCTTCACCATCATAAACCTCATTGGTGTTAAACATACTGGAAAGGTTCAGATAATTCTGGTTGCAGGGTTACTAGCTTTACTTGTCTTTTACATCGTAGCAGGAGTTTTTCACATTGAAACATCCAGGTTTACCCCTCTGGCACCCAAAGGGTTAAGTTCCATCTTGGCAACAGCGGGTTTCGTTTTCGTTTCTTATGGTGGATTAACGAAAGTCTGTAGTGTTGCAGAGGAATGCAAAGACCCTGGGCGCACTCTTCCCCGGGGGATGTTCCTTGCTTGGGGTATTATCTCCTTGCTTTATGCTATGGTCATTTTTGTAACAGTTGGATTGGTAGATTCTGATAAACTGCAAAATTCCCTGACACCGATATCCCTCGGAGCAGAAGTTTTCATGGGAGGAATTGGTGCTGCAATAATGGCGATTGCTGCAATTTTGGCCTTTATTTCTACAGCCAATGCCGGTTTGTTGGCAGCATCCCGCAATCCACTAGCTATGGGAAAAGATGATATTCTGCCACGTTTTTTTGCAAAAGTTTCAAGATACAGTACACCCGAATTTTCTATACTTTTTACTTCCGCCTTTATGATTTTTGTTATTTTATTTTTAGATCTAGAGGAGCTTGTTAAAACAGCATCGGCCATGAAACTTCTGTTATTCATGTTTGTGACTTTATCTGTTGTCATTATGAGAGAGAGTAAAATACGACATTATCAACCCAAGTTCCGTAGCCCTTTATATCCGTGGGTTCATATAACTGGAATCATTGGGTATAACTTTATACTCTTTGAAATGGGAATCACACCCATTATTACAGTAGGTGTTTTCATCTTACTCAGTTTCGGCTGGTATTTGCTTTATGCTCGACCCAAAATAAAGAGAGAATATGCTCTTCTACATGTAATCGAGAGAATAACGGGTATGGAATCAACTGGATATTTAATGGACGAGGAGTTGAGAGAGATACTGATAGAAAGGGATGATATCACTGAGAAAAGATTTGAACAACTAATTAAAAAATGTGAGGTTATAGATCTCGATAAAATTTTACCTCCAGATAAATTTGCGCGATTAATAGCACATAAACTAGCTGAGAAATTAAATATAGATGAAGAAAAACTCTACATCCTACTTAGAAAACGCGAGGAAGATTCTAATATCGTTGTACATCCTGGTGTCGCTATCTTTTCATATATTATCAAGGGGCATAATAAATTCGATATACTCCTAGTTAGAAGTAAAAAAGGGCTTATCCTCTCTGAGAAGGTGGATCCAATCCATGCTTTTATCATAATTGTTGCATCCCCTGATCAGCAGAGTTTCTATCTACATTCACTTATGTGGATTATTCAAATCGCTGAAGAGAACTATTTTGAGGAGATGTGGATAAATGCGCAGAATAGTGAGGAACTTAGGGAAACATTTCTGTCGTTATGGAAAAAATGGAAAGCAGAATGATAAATAGAGAAAAGCTCACTTATCCATTGGACAACGGTGTATACCAAAGTTATTATCATACTAGCATGTACCAAGGTTATCGATAAGAAACTTGTTTAGAATTAAAGGTATCTCATCTAACTTCTCATATACCACAAGAGTAAAATGTGGTACTGCTTCAGTTGTGATCCCCTGGATCATTGTAGAGAGCTGATTTGGCCAATAATTTTTTTGATAAAGACAAAGAACTGGAATCGTTGGTAAACCCATTCTTGGTCGAAGATAAGCATGAGCAATCTCAATACCTGTACCAAGACTTGGAACTGATACCTCAAAAATAGCAGCAATAATGTCTCCTTCTATCGCCTCAATCATCTTATTTCGAACATAAATACGCCTCTGTAAACCTTTTGGAGGGAGAGGACCAATAGCCTGCTCAAGTTTCTTCATTGTCTCTTCATAGGTTCTACCAGTTGTATGTTCTGTGGCAACCTCATACCCTAGTGATTTAATGGTTTCTATAATAAATTGATGCACACGTGCTCGTTCCTCTCGATTAATAGTACCTTGAATAGCGCCTCCATAAAAAATCCGAGGAGACTTCATACAGGTAAGTTAGAGAAAAACATTCTATTAAAAATCTTATCACTCAGGATTTATCGTCATCAGTGAAAAAGCAAAAAGGCGTTACCCTATCTTTCGATTAGATAATTTATTACGTATTCTGATAAATCACCTGCATACTCTCCAGTTCGTCTTATGCTCTCTACAATATAGCCAAGGGAGATAGCCATTTTGCTTTTATGTTGCAAGGCGAGGGTATTGATTTTTTCACAGCTGGATACAAGTTTATTTAGAGACTCAATGTTTTGATTAGCAGTTCCTATATCTCTACTTATGAAAGACTCGATGCTCTTGTTGAATGTTTTTAATGCGAGATCACTGGTGGATATTATAGAGTCAATTATTCTTTCATCTATTTCTTCATCTATTAAGTTTAGAGCATTTCTTGCGATTCTAACTGCGTGATCCCCGATACGCTCTATTATTCTACTTATTAGGAAGTAATTAGCGATTAAACCTGTAGTGAGTCCCATCTTTTGTGCAAGTTTTATATTCCTTGATACTATGTTTTGTTGACGAGCAATTAACCAATGTAGTCTATCCACTTCATTATCTCTCAGTATAACATCCTCAGCCAGGGTTTTATCTTTGTTTCTAAGAGCATTGATAGCGTCTTCATGCATGCTTTTTACAATGATATGCATCCTCTTGATAGTGTTTTCAAATGGCATCTCTGTGGGATTGAGTATATCTTTTATTGTAACAGAGGTAGATGTTTCCTCTACTATTTCTTGACCTATCGCCATTAGGATAAATTTTCTAACTGTTGTTCTAATAGATGGAGGAATTGTTTTATTTGATTTGATCTTAACAGTGGTGTAACCTGTGATGTACGCTCCAATTAAACATCGAAACAAATAGGTTGGTTCATTTATCTCGTCTACATTAAACTCTTTTATCTTCTGTAGTTGTTCCTCGTTGATATTTGGAGTGATTAATAGTGTTCCATCTGCTTGGATGATTATCCCCAGAGGATCGTTTTTCTTTATGTTAAGTGTTTTAGCCCAGGTTTTAGGTAGTGAGATAACATAGCTTGAACCACCTGTGACTTGAACTTTCCTTATCTCCATGCTACCCCATAGTATGTATAAAACTATAGATTCTTAAGATTTTCTATAGATAGATATATTAGTATAGTGACATATTGAGCTTATGTATATGAATATATTTTATGTCGAGAAAATATATATTTTAGGTGTGTATTGGAAGAAGCGGGGATAAAAATGGATGAGAAAAAAGGAATGGTAATCAAATCATTCATAGGAGTATGTATTCTAGGTGTAATGATTACCTCGGTATTCAGTGGATGCGTTGAGAATGGAGGGATACAAACTCTGAAGATCTCTGGTTCCACAACTGTTCTACCCATCGCTCAGAGAGCTGCAGAGGGATATATGAAACAGTATCCTAATGTAGATATACAGGTTAGTGGTGGTGGAAGCAGTGTAGGTATACGATCTGTTGGAGAAGGAAGTGTTGATATAGGAATGGCATCTCGTGAACTAAAACCATCAGAGAAAACAAGTTACCCCAACCTAGTACAACATGTTATAGCTAAGGATGGTATCGCTATCATTGTTAATCCAGATAACCCGGTTTCTCAACTAACCATCGAACAAGTAAAGGGAATCTATAATGGAACATACACAAACTGGCTAGATTTAGGTGGAAACGATTTAGAGATAGTCGTCGTAGGTAGAGACAGTGCATCAGGTACAAGAGAATTCTTCTGGGAGCACATCATGGAGAAAGAGGGTTTTAGAAACGATATGCTTGAGATGAATTCTAATGGTGCAGTACATGATAAAGTCGCTACGACACCTGGAGCAGTAGGATATGTTGGACTAGGTTATGTTGATGAGGAAGTAAAAGGGTTGAGAATATGGAATAATGATGAATGGGTTGAACCAACTATAATGAATGTTAAGAATGGGAAATATCCAATTGCAAGGAACCTTAACATGTTCACAAATGGAGAACCAACAGGGTTAATGAAGGATTTCATAGATTTTATATTGAGTAGTGAGGGGCAGCAGATAGTTGAGGAAGAAGGTTTTGTCTCAATCATCTAAACCTCTATTCTCCCCCCTCTTTTTCTATAACAGTAGCGGAGAGAAAGAAAAACATGAGGCTTCCAGTGAGGCGTTTAAAAGAGAAAATCATTGAGGGTTCACTACTCGTCTCAGCTTTATTCGCAGTTATATCTATCTTCCTAATCCTAGTTTTTATATTAAATGAATCTACACCAATCTTTAGAGAAACAGGAATAGGGTTTCTCATAGGAGATTCATGGAAACCTGAAGGGGAGATATTAGGTTTTAAACCAAGTTATGGAGCTCTACCACTTATACTAGCTACATTGTTATCCACCCTAGGTGCAATAACTATTGCTGTACCACTTGCTATAGGAAGCGCCATTTTTATATCAGAGATTGCTCCAGAGAAACTTAGAAATATAGTGAAACCTGCAATAGAACTCCTAGCAGGTATACCCTCTGTAGTATACGGTTTCTTTGGTTTAATAGTTCTAGTAAACTGGTTTCAGATAAACTTTAACGTTGCATCTGGAGAGGGATGGTTTGCAGCTTCAATGATACTAGCTATAATGACTCTACCAACAATTGCAAGTGTAGCAGAGGATGCAATAAGCTCTGTTCCAAGAGAGCTTAGAGAAGGTAGTTTAGCACTTGGAGCAACAAAATGGCAGACGATAAAAAACGTTGTTCTACCAGCAGCATTCTCTGGTATAACCGCTGCTATCATACTAGGAGTAGGTAGGGCGATGGGGGAGACAATGGCCGTGATGATGGTTATAGGTAACTCCGCTCAGATACCTATTATCTTTGAACCATTCAAACCATTGAAAACACTGACATCAGCAATAGCAATAGAGATGGGAGAAGCACCTTATAACTCGATGTGGCAACATAGTTTGTATGGTTTAGCAGTGATACTACTCATCATCGTATTACTAGTGAATATTGTATCCAATCTAATAATGGATAGAGTCAAAAATAAATCATCTAAAAATAGAGAGGGAAAACTACGGGGAAGAAAAATAGAGAAAACTGTAAAACTTATCCTAGTTTCCATCACATTGCTATTTCTACTGATATTAGTTGGTTGGAAACTAGTTTTAGTATCACTTTTGATACTAGCATTAATTTATCTACTCCATAGGTATCTGAAATCTAGATTCAACCATATTTTATCCGTAAAAAATAAGCAGAGGGTAGCATTTGGATTAATACTACTCTCAGTGATAATAACTTTATCACTACTATCTCTAATATTGTATTATATTATTGTAAATGGATGTGGAGCAATAAGCTGGGAGTTTCTAACACAACCCCCGAGGAATCTCGGTAGAGAAGGTGGTGTGTTTCCAGCGATAATTGGAACTATACTACTTGCTACTGGTGCTATTGCTTTTGCATTACCCATAGGTGTAGGAGCAGCAGTGTATCTAAATGAATATACTAGAGGGAGTAGAATAAAACGGGTTATAAGAATTGGAGCAGATTTATTGAATGGAACTCCTTCAATTGTGTTTGGTTTATTTGGTTTAACCTTTTTTGTACTTTATCTAAAATTTGGAGTGAGTCTACTAGCGGGTCAACTCACTTTAGCATTAATGATTCTACCTACAATAATAAGAACAACTGAGGAGACACTTAAAAGTATACCCAGAGGACTTAGAGAAGCATCGCTAGCACTCGGAGCAACTAGATGGCAGACAACTAGGAAAATAGTTTTACCAGCGGCATTACCTGGTATAATGACTGGAACAATACTTAGTATGGGTAGAGCAGCAGGGGAAACAGCACCTATATTATTCACTACAGCAGTCTTCAGTCAGAAATTCCTACCGTCATCACTATTTCAACCAGTTATGGCACTACCCTATCATCTATTTATTCTATCCACAAGTATCCCAGGAGTAGAAGCAAAAACAAATGCTGCTGGTACCACCTTGGTACTTCTCATGATTGTTCTCATGATGTATGCAACCGCAATTGTAATAAGAACAAAATATAGAAGTAGATGGTGAAATGAGGGAGATAATACTTAGAGCAGAGAATCTAAACCTATGGTATGGTGAGAAACATGCTCTAATAGACATAGATATCAATATACCTAGGAATAAAGTGACAGCATTAATAGGACCCTCCGGTTGCGGGAAATCCACACTTATAAGATGCTTCAACAGGATGAATGATGTAATAGAGGATTGCAAGATTCAAGGAAGAGTGATTTTCAAGGATAAGAATATATATGATTCAGATGTAGATCCAGTTGAGATAAGAAGGAAAATTGGAATGGTTTTCCAGAAACCAAACCCTTTCCCAAAATCAATTTATGAGAATATAGCATATGGTCCAAGAATCCATGGGATTAGAGATAAAGAGAAGTTGGATAACATAGTGGAGGAAAGTCTGAGGAGAGCAGCTCTATGGGATGAGGTAAAAGATCGTTTAAATGAAAACGCTATGGGTTTATCAGGTGGACAGCAACAAAGGTTATGCATTGCAAGGGTACTAGCAGTTGAACCAGAAGTACTTCTAATGGATGAACCTTGTTCAGCTCTGGATCCAATAGCAACTTCAAAAATTGAGGATCTAATAAGGAGGTTGATAAAAGACTATACTGTGGTGATTGTTACGCATAACATGCAGCAGGCAGCTAGAGTAAGCGACTACACAGGTTTCATGTATCTAGGTAAACTAGTAGAGTTTGATAAAACCAAGAAGATTTTTGAGAACCCAAGAGAGGAGTTAACCGAGAGGTATATAACAGGTAGATTTGGGTAGAACAGGAAAGGTGAGACGAAATTATGGTGAAGAAGTTTCATGAGGAATTAGAGAAAACAAAGAGATATGTTATTGAGATGGGAGAACTTGCAAAAGAGATGCTCTATAAATCGATAGAAGCTTTGAAGAAACAAGATACTGAGTTAGCAGACTGGGTTATCTCAAAAAAGGGAGAAATCGCTAGTATGGATGAAAAAATAGAGGATGAAGCATTACGTTTAATCTCTCTTTATCAACCAATGGCTAAGGATATGCGGACTATAGCTTGCATTCTAAAAATGATTACATACCTTGCAAGGATTGGTAGATATGGGAAGGATATTGCAAATGTTGCCAAGGAACTCTCAAATAAACCACATATTGCAAAACTCGTTGAGATACCATACATGGCAGAGATGGTTTGTGGGATGATAAATGATGCCTTAGAGTCTTTTGAAAAAGAGGATCTATCACCTCTAAAAGATTTTGATGAGAGAGATGATGAGGTAGATGCCCTACGTTATTCTATATTCAGAGAATGTCTAACATACATGATGGAGGATCCAAGGAATATAACAAGATGCATGCATTATGTTATGGTTGCTAGATATCTGGAGAGATGTGCTGATCATGCATGTAAAATGGCTGAGAAAATCCATTATATGGTAACTGGAAAGCGCATTGAAATAAAGTAATGATAGCTGAGGGACCAAGAAACAGTGATTGAGGACAAAGAGTGAGTTGACAGATCTTTTTATATGAAAAATATGATCAACGAATTCGAAGATATAATCTAGAGGAGAAAAAAAGAACAAGGTTGAACAACTTGTTGCATAAATTAAGTTGATACGGAGAAAAACTTTATCTAAAAGGTTAAATCTTTGTTTCATCAGCATCTGTATGGAATAATGGAAATCTAGATGGAAATCCAATAAGGGTATCAGAAACCTATCCTATATATGAGGAGAGTTTTAGCCTCTTTAAAAGGGATTGTTCATGGAACACTATTTTTCCTCTTTCTCCTCATCTCTAGGAATTGTTCCTTTGTCATTGAAGCTGTTTCTAAACAAGGGTTTATAATAATGTTTTGTTGTTTAGACCATTCTTTATCATCATGTGTCCTAACATACTCCGCCCATTTCAATATGAATCGGAAGCGTTCTCTCTGATTATCCTCCATAAAACTCATTGAATTTCACCCTTTATATTCCTCAACTAGTTTTTCATCTATAATCCCTTAGCAACAGCTCTAATATACAGAGCATCTTCTAAATCCTTTGGAGACTTAAGAACAACTTCTACGAAAGCTACTTATAACTCTAGAGGAGGTACAGGTACCTCTATACCTCCAGGTAGTTTAACTAACATAGCTTTCTCCAACGCTAGTTCATCGAATCTATTCTTTGAACACTTCAACTCAGTATTATTGTACCTATTTTTAGCAAATCTTATAGGAGTTTTCTCTAGTATATATTCAAATAAATACTTGTCATCATCCCCGTTTAAACAATAGAAATTTTTCTCTCTAAGATCCTTTAATAGTGAACTGAATATCGAGTAATCTATTCTTGGTATTATAATATCGATCTCCTCAATCGCTCGTGCTCTACCAAGTAGAATCG
>CAZCPZ010000038.1:0-9578 GCA_964499875.1 uncultured Thermoplasmatales archaeon
TTTAATAACTTTTTTCGCAGGTGGATGTGCAGCTGAAAACCTCTCTGAATCATCAAAGAATCTAGCATTTAAAAAACCTACTCTCTTCTTGGTTCATCTCATAGACTTTTTCATCTCCTTTTTACATGCCCAACTATAACAACTTCCCTTAATTTTTTGTTTCTCAACACTTCCATATTTAAGATAAAACTTTATCTATCTCTAAAAATAGCTATCTTTTTAATGAGGCCACTATTTTATTCTTTCGCGGGGTGAGGAAACGAGATGTCCTCTAATGGGAAGATCACTTATACTACACCAAAACAGGTACCATTATTTGAGGAAGAGGAGGATGGTGAACTTACTCACTATGAATACTAGTTCATCTATAACTCCTCTTACCTTCCTCTACCACTAATTCTCTCATCTCCAAAACATTATAGTTGCTTATATAAGCAAAACTTTTCATCTCAACATTAACTCCATTATCATATCTAGCTATAAGTGGGGAGAATATTGTTTCAATAGCTTCATTACTCCCATCATCTATAAATAAACGTAGATGAAAAACATCCTCAGCTGCAAAGTTTTGATGAACCTCAGACTCTAACTCTCCACTCCCCGCACATTCAACAGGTATCCAACCTAATTCTCCTCCAACAAATACCTCCACCCATACATGAGGTGTAACAACTAGGTCCTCCTCATTAATCAAACACCCTCTTATAAACCTAGCTGGTAAACCAATTGCTCTACAAAGAGAGATGTATAGGAAGGATAAATCATCGCAATCACCACTCCCCTTTATGAGAGTAACTGTAGCGGGTTGCACATTATTTATCTCACCATGTGGTTTATAAGTAGTGTGCTTCTTCAACCATATGAATAACTCCTTAGCAACACTGAAAGCGTTTCTGTTCCCTAACTTATTTAGTATAGAGTAAGCAGTTTCCTTGATAGATGATGCAGTTGGATTAATTAGTATTACCGTTGAGTTACCTTGTGGTTGAGTATATTGATGGTATACTTCTGGGTAGAGAGAGGGAATATCATCTAGCAGAGAAGCTTCTTCACCATTGAGGTCACTGATTACGAAACTCCTAGTGGTTATAGAAGCAGTGACACCGAGCTTATAGGATATTGTTCCTCCCCCAGTTATATTCCATAGAATCATAGTGTTACCTGAATGCGAAACCAACTTGGATTTATTCTCCATATAAACATCTACTATCTCAGCGTCACCCTCTAGAACCTCTGGAGTATTTAATAGATACTCTACTTGATGAAACCCTTCTCCTTCAAAAGAGATATTATATCCATAGGATAAATAATATGAGATAGTAGTGGGTTGAGATTCATAGATTAATTGCGTTGTGAAGATACCATCAAATAAATCTATGCATCCCGAGAGGCATAAGATTATTAGTAAGGGCAGTAAATAGGGTTTCATAGAATCCTAGGTTTAGCAAACAACTTCTTCTTTACTCCCCTAGCAATAGATGCTCTATACTTACATTTCTCTCTCATCGGGCAACGTATACAATTCGGATTATCCTTAGTGCAAACAGTTGCTCCAATCCTAGCAAGTGATTCAAGGTATTTATAGACATTCTCATTCATCTTCTCCGCTTCTTCTGATAACAACCTTATAGCTTCATCTGGGTCCTCTGTTGAAACCCATCCAAGTCTATATGCTACTCTAGCTACTCTCTTAGCCTTCTCAGTAGCAGTATCCTTCCTCGCAACGGGTTTAACAGTTTCCACGTGATGCTGAGGTGGAGTAGGTGGGATATAATCAGGATTCTCCCCCTCCTTAGATATCTCCACTGATCTACCACCATGCTTTGTTTCTCTTGTTCTAATCTCCACCATCACAGGCATCTGCAGGGTTCCACCTGCTATCAGAGCTACTCCAATTGGTAGACGCTGTATCTCATCAGCAGTTCTACTAGTTAACCCCTCCACTGATTGAGTAATCGCTTTAAGATCATTTGGATTAGTAACCTTCAAGATTATATGAGTGTTACACTGCGATATAATATTCTTATCAACCTTAGCGGGTCTCTGACTAACTATACATAAACCCATACCGAACTTTCTCCCCTCTGAAGCAACTGTTCTAAGTATAGCTGATGAAACAGCGTTACCATAACCTCTCTCCGGGCAATAATTATGAGCCTCCTCAACTATGTAGAGGAAAGGTGGTATCTTACCAGCTTTACGATACTCAAATAACTCTTTTGTGAGACGAGCTACTACTACACCTTGTACATCTGGTGGTACCCCCTTCATATTTATAATGGTGCATTTACCCTTCCTAACTAACTCTGTTGGATCGGTTCCTCCTTCCTCAGAGAAGATTCCAATAGCATCAAGAGCAGCAAGAGACGCTATAACATTCCACCTAGCATTACTCTTACTTCGCTTAACAGCATCAATAATATCCTTCAAAGTATAATGAGTCTTATACTCCTTTAACTCTTTAATCGCCTGATACAATACACCTTTCTGAGGACCAGAGAGTTTACCAGATAAGAGCTCCATGATCTCTCCAGCTGACAGGTTTACACCATTCAAAGTTAGATGCTTAATAGACCCCTTACTACCAAGAGGGGAGTACTCTATGATCTGATTTGCATAAGAACGCTTTTTAACATTGAAACGCTCCATATGTTTCTCATCTTTCTTACTAGTATTTGGTTCAGCTATGGAACTATACTCACCATGAGTATCAATTATAACCATTGGGACCTTCT
The DNA here is from genome assembly GCA_964499875.1 of uncultured Thermoplasmatales archaeon. Taxonomy (GTDB): domain Archaea; phylum Thermoplasmatota; class E2; order DHVEG-1; family DHVEG-1; genus B44-G15. The sequence continues at coordinate 2,736 of CAZCPZ010000038.1, forward strand.
TCTTAAGTAGTTCCTCTACTAGTACACCACATGCGTAGCTTTTACCTCCACCAGTTTTAGCAAGTATACAAACATGTTTCTGAACGAGGACATCAATGTTTAGATAAACAGGTAGATCATGACCCTTTAGTAAACCAATGTATGCTCCATTCTCCTTTGCATCACTCAAACCAAGTACTCTCCTAATCAAAGCTTCATCTGCTTTGAATATCTCTGTACCTGGTTCAAAAGGAGTTCGAGGAGACTGCAGTATGTTCTTACTATCCCTATAACCTATAACCTCTGCAAAAGCAGATAAACTTGTTTTAAAATAAGGTTTCTCAGCTCCAGCTAGTATAGCTGCAGCATCCTCAAATCTTAGATCAGAGTGATGAGTAATCTCCATAACCTGAGCAAGCATAGGCCCCTCTTTATGAGGGACATATATGTAATCAAACTTCTTGATATCCTCTCCATTTACAGCGAAGTTAAACTTAGTGGATCCAACATCTCCGTAGATGTATCCAACTATCTCGTTATCTCTCTGCATCCATATCCCCTTCCCTTTTATACAAAGAGAATCAGGGTGATATGAATGGTGACCTAGGTTATTATAGTTTTTGTAATTTTTTACTGATCTCTCGAGGTAAACCAGCTATAATTTCTAATGCCTCGATTTCCATGAAATGAAGTTCACCAGGTATAACCATGGTGTGTAGAGGTGGACCAAAATCATATTCCCTCAACTCCTTTAACCTATCAGCTTTAACAATAGGATTCCTAGATCCAGCCCGCGCTACGCCACATGCAATAGTTGATTCACTAATAACCATCTCTCTCTTCTTCTCCTCCATCCTCAACAACAAATCAACTCCTTCTCTTATCGTCATATACCTCTGATCCTCTTCTCTTATATCTAGGAGAACCAAAGTATGTAACCCTTGTGACTTATTCCTTTTTATGATATCATATGGACTCAATGGGAAATATGAATCCTCAGGGTAAACTAGAGTAGTGGCTCTACCAAACTTATAGTGTTGCAACCCTAATAAACCTGGCACAGCAGTTAATATACTACTCCCATGAATCACCATTGTCTCTATACCCCTCTTAATTGCTTCTAAACGAAGCGATAGATGAGTAGTAGCAGTAAGTGGGTCTCCTCCAGTTAAAAAAGCTACACTACTATGAGTAGCATCATCTAAAACGGTTTCTCCTCTCTCAGCTTCCTCTCTACCTAGAACCTTAATGGGTTTACCAATCAACTCCTTAATCCTATCCACATTCGTACCCATCAATCTAGAAGTATAAAACTCAGCGTATACCTTATCGCAACTCCTTATAGCATCAAGCGCTTTGAGAGAGATGTCCTTCTCATCATATAATCCCAGACCAACTAGTATAAGTTTACCATGATTCATTTAAACCACATCAACGATACAACTCCTCCTATGAGAAAACCCCAAGCTATAATAAATAGTTGGTTGTTTCTAGAATCTGAGTTGAGATGACTCCACTGCTAATAGCAATCCCTGCTTTTTTCACCGGGATAATACTACTATATAAAGGTTCAGATATACTTGTTGATGGAACTGCTAACACAGCTGCTCAGATAGGTGTATCCTCTCTAATAATCTCTGTTGTAATAGTAGCCTTTGGTACATCAGCACCAGAATTCGCTATATCCATAGGAGCGGCTATACAGAGGCATGCTGATATCTCCGCTGGAAACATAATAGGATCATGTATAGCAAACCTACTACTAGTACTAGGTTTAAGCGCTGTAATACAACCTATAAAGATACAGAAGAAGATCATCAAGAGAGAGATGCCTATTGTAACCATAGTAACATTTATATTACTAGTATCATCCATGTTTGGTTTACTAGATGAGTATCATACAATTGGAGGACTAATGTTCCTAGTATTCTTCGCCTTATTTCTATTATACTTTATAAGATGTGCTCAACAGGAGAGGAACAATACATTAAACTCCTTCTCCAGAGAAGGTAACCTCTTAAGGAATATTACTCTAATAATACTGGGATTAATAGGAGTCATAGCTGGGGCATGGATATTAATCAAATCCGCTGTTATACTAGCTAATATACTACATATCTCAACCTTCATAGTTTCTCTATCAATGGTTGCCGTTGGAACCTCTCTACCAGAGCTAGTGGTATCAGCAATGGCAGCCTATAAGAGAGAAGCAGATATAGCTGTTGGAAACGTACTGGGTTCAAACATATTTAATATACTCCTAATACTGGGTGCCTCAGCGATACTTATCCCACTTAATATGAGAGAAGCCTTAGACTACCTGGTTATCCTAGTAATTGTAACAATAGTATCCTTCATAACACTATACACTGGAGGAGTGATTAGTAGACTAGAAGGAGTTGCATTCTTAGTTATGTATACTATGTTTATATGGTATATGTTCTCATAACTCTAGATGAAGTATAGACTCTAGTAACTCCCTAACAGATGAGAAGAAAAATTTTTTAGAAGTCACTAGTGTAACATCTATAGTATCATAATCACTGGGATCATCCATGTTGATAACCTTAACCTCCCCAGTAAAAGCATAATTCCTAACTCGTGGTGCAGTTACGGATACTTGAATCCTTTGAGGTCCATCACTTGGTTTAAGATCATAACCCTTATCTGGTATAAAAGACCAGTTACCCCATGGTGGATGAGATAATACTCGCCAGTTAAGCATCGATTTATCATCACCTACATTGGAGACTGTGAATACTCCATAAACCCTTTCCCCCGGTTTCACGTTTAACCAGTTAAGGTTCCCATGGCATTCCAGATCAGGAGTATATTCTCTGACAGTAACCTCTTTAATTATGGAAGCAGTGTGTGCATCATCATCTTGAACAACTAAACGAACACTATATTTTCCAGATTCAGAGTATCTATGAGTAACAGTTTCCCCGAAGTCATCGAAGAAACCATCATTAGTGAAATCCCATCCTCTATAAGTAATCTCTCCATCTACATCAACGCTTCTATCAGTAAAGGTTACTGTTAAACCATCAGCAACCCATTCAAAGTCAGCTACCGGGAAACCCACTCCCACTAGTTTCGATACACTATACCAGTGACCCCTGAAATCTTTAACTGAATGCGTCACATTATATAATCCATCTCTAGGGAAGGTGTAAACAACCTTTTCACCATAAGCATCAACTATACCATCACCATTAAAATCCCACGTATACTCTACAAATGGTCCACCTACACTGGTATCATTGAATAATAAAGTATAATCATATAATACTCTCCATGTAAAATTAGCAGCAGATGGATTACTCAACACAATAGTATCTCTTAGATGAGATGTCTTGTTTATGCTACTTGCTCCTCCTAGGATACCTGCTGATAATAAAATCATGGTTACCAATACTATACCCCAGTTCATTCAAACTACCCCCAGACTTAAAGAATACAGAGGAGTAATTTAAATATTTCTAATGTAAAACCAACCAATAGAGTATTAATTAAAAGAAACCATTGTTTTAAAAACCTTCCCTTACTCTATTTGTATATAGATAGTTTAGAATAAAAACATATTTGTATATAGATGGTTTAGAATAAAAACACTATTTAACAATAAAACACTTTAACATTCTCCGATGATCTCTTGGAGAAGAGAATTCCTTGCAGTAACTGGGATGATGAGTTTATTCATACTAATATATAGCTCTGCTATACTAATACTTCATCCATTCTATGAAGCGGGGGTACAACCAGCTTTTGAAAACCCTAGTGATCCATCAAATATATTCTTCATAGTTATAACAATACTAGTCTTTACTCTGATCATGCTGTTAATAGCAAGGTTTTGGAGGAAAAAGGTTATTCAACTCATAATACTTGGAGCTGTAGCCTACACAGCATTCTATGCCTTCTTTCTACCATTATTCTCAATACTATTTAAAACCACTATAATAGCTTATCCTCTTTCAATAGTCTCAGCTATCATACTAGTTTCTACCTTATACTGGTATCCAGAGTGGTATATAGTTGATGTATGTGGTATAATAATAGGTATAGGAGCTATCATAATATTTGGAATATCCCTAAGTATACCATTGGTTATAGCTTTATTATCCATCCTAGCAGTGTATGATGCTTTATCAGTATACAAAACTCGGCACATGGTGGATTTAGCTGATACAGTTATGGATCTAAAACTACCGGTTCTACTAGTTATACCTAAGACTAGAGGTTACTCCTTGTTAAGAGAAACAGAGAGTTTAAAAGAGAAACTCGAGAAGAATGTGGATAGAGAAGCATTCTTCATGGGTTTAGGAGATGTGGTTATACCTGGTATACTAGTCATAGCAGTATACTATAATATACCAAATTCTCTTCCACTAGTATCTGGAGTAATAATAGGTATAATCATTGGTTTCCTATCATTAATGGTACTTGTTCTAAAAGGGAAACCACAAGCAGGTTTACCATGTCTCTGTAGTGGAGCTATAATAGGTTACATACTCTCCAGTATACTCTGTATTGGAAAAATAATATTCTAGTATGTTGTTTTGAAACCACAGTTCTCACACCATATCTTTCTATCAAAATGTTGAAGAGGAGCACCGCACCTAGGGCAGATAGCTTTATCCAGGAAATGCTCAATCCATACCTCCTGTACTTGAGGTAAATCCTCTTGCTTGATTCTATCAAGTAGTTCCTTCAACTCTAATGTAACTGCTAGTTCACTTAGGTTAGAGAAATCCCAGTTCCTAGGTCTCTGAGTACCAATTGTTGGATAAATGGTTTCTACCTCTCTCCTACTAGTAGTAATTGAATTATGTCTCCTAAAAAGTATAGCAGCTAATATAACTCCACTTACTAGTCCACCTAGATGAGCGAAATGAGCAGTTGCATCTGGTATATCAAGCCATACAACAAAGGTTTCAAGTAAAGCAAAGAATAACACTGCATATAACACTTTAATCCTTGTTAGAAACATTATTACTACACCAATTGGCATTATAACCTCATCATTAGGATAAGTAAAAGCAAAAGCACCCATTAAACCAAATATTGCGCCAGATGCACCAATCAATGGGACAACAGAGGATACATTCAACAGGGAGTGAGTTAAAGCACCGCATATACCTGTTATAATGAAGATCAATAATAATCTACCTGAACCAACTCGTTCTTCAAAGGCACTCCCGACAAAGAATAATACCAGCATATTACCGATTACATGAGCTAAACCACCATGTATAAACATGGATGTCAACAAGGTATACCATTCTGGAGCAAAAGATATAGAGGAGATATATATTGGTCTAAACCCTAAACCTGCATACAGCCAACTTCGACCATAGAAACCATACACTATCTCATTATAAAACACAAGGGTTAATAGGAAAACCAGTAGGTTAGCTAGGATTAATGTGTGAGTCATCAACCATCCTCTAAAATAACCTAGTAGGAAAACCAGGATTATCATTATTATACATAGAAAAGCCGACCAGTGTTGCCCTAGTATAATCAACTCCATCTTCTCCTTCTCCAATCCCGGATTATAACTATTGATGTTAAAGTGAATATAGATAGTATATAAATAGTGTTTTGATTTAACTTCTCATTTTCTTCTCCAATAGTTGAATTCCCCATAGGTTGTTTAAGATCCCAATCATACATGAAAACCTCTGCATAATAAGATGCTACATTTGGATCCTCAATAATAACCCCCGCCTCCCTATTATCCATTATTGAATACTTATTCCAGTTTATACTACTAATTAGAACACTTGAGTTATCAACTATTACACCCTTATTATGCAGGATATAGAAGTAGAACCAACTAGAGGGTATAAGTTTAACTCTAACACCGTTATCCTCTAGATACTCTTTTGTCTCCAAAACCCTTCTAGCTATACTCCTATAAGAGGGGTTATAGTTCATTATAACCCTAACATCTACTCCATCCCACGCCTTCTCCACTAGTTTTTTAACAAAAGGATTAATACTGTTATTACTCCATTTTAAATAGATGTATAGTTGCTCCACATATATACTCTCCTTAGCAGAGGATAAAAGTTGCATTATAGCCTCCAAGGAGTTATCTGGAGATAAAACAGGTGTAATATTCGCTTCTACAGAATAGTATTGTGTATGGAAACAGGGGTTATAGCTCCCTTTATACTCCTCCTCTAATGGTAGATATGCATCTCTGCATTCAAAACTATAGTTATACTCAAAGCTATCATACATAATCGGATTAAAATCCTCTAGGAATACTTGTATGAAGTACCTAGCTATTGCATCATCTTCTATGATAACACCCCACTCTCTATTACCATATGATGAACTCCTTGGTACCCCCGTTTTAACCCAGTTGCAACTCTCCACAATCACTGTATGATTATCAACTATCATATACTTACCATGATCAAAACTATATCTAGAATCAACTCCTTCTCCTCCAAATAACCTAATCTCTGCTCCATAACACCTTAGTTTACCTAGTAATATTAGTTCATCCTCTGATAACCCATTAGATGGATCTCCATCAACGAGTAACTTAACTTTCACTCCCCTCTTCAAAGCCTCTACTAGCTCAATACATAGGTAGTAGTTGGTGAATGTGTAAAGATTTAAGTAAACCACTTCCTCAGCTCCTCTTATACACTCTACTATGGCATGGTAGCTGCAATCAGGGGAGACAAAGGTTTTGATACCACATTTACAGTTAAAGGTTTCCAGTGAGAAACTAGATTGCCCAATCTTCTTATCCAAGAACCAATCACTAGATGAATTAGTATCAACAAATTTTCTCCTCTGAAGTATAAACCCTAATAGGTGGAGAGGGAATAGGTTCCCCAA
>CAZCPZ010000039.1:0-9555 GCA_964499875.1 uncultured Thermoplasmatales archaeon
GGGGGGGGGGGGAGGTTGATGTGAAGCATGAAGTATGGCAGAAGGAAGATCTGCATAATTTTTCTGATGCTAGTGGTAGCAGGACTACTAGTGATACCAAACTTAGTGCTACAACCAATAAAAGCATATAATCAAACAGATAACAACCGATCAGGTACCACTAGTTGGCCAGCACCATTACCATCCAAAAACTGTAATGTTTACTGTGGAAAGATAATAGTAGATGCATCAAAAGACCCGGGAAAAAGAGTGACCGTTATACCACAAAATGGTGTAGCTGATGTATGGGCATATGGATTGGTAATCATACGTGTAGACTACAATTTCATTAACATGCCAGGATTAGCTTCAATAGCAGAAGCAAGAATAAAATGTAGAGACCGCCTCGATTACGCCTTGTCCAATAGGGATGATAGTGGAAGCTTAGAGATACAAGTATATATACAACCATGGGAAACAATAGATGGAGTCACCCTAGATGTAAAATTGGAAGGAAAATTTGAATCAGAAGATGTGATAAAGCATGCCTATGTAGAGGTACAACCTTTCCGACCAGGAAACCAACCACCAAATAAACCAGCAACACCAGATGGGCCATCAACAGTGTACGTTAATCAAGAAGTTTCTTTTTCAAGCAGCACAGAGGATCCAGATAACGAAAGATGGGGACCTATCACTGGACCACCAGATAGAATCCATTATAAATGGGATTTTGGTGATGGAACAATTACAGATTGGAGTGAAAATTGGTTCTACGAAGGTCCGTTTTATAGTCCACTACACATTTATCTCGAGGAGGGAACCTACTTGGTATATGCTAAAGCAAAAGATGAGGTATCATGGACGGGATATGGGAGAGTATCAAAAGAAAGCTATTGGTCTAATCCACATAAGGTTACTTGTAGTAAGGTAAAAAGTGGTATCGTGAATATATCTGTATCCTCAGATGTGATCTTCGATATGATAAATCCAGATAATAACACCAGTGAACCAATGGAAACCAATGATACAATCTATGGTAACATCACAGGTTACTTCATAGATATAGATGGAGATGGAATATGGGATCTATTCCATATAACAAATATTACTTTCCCAGATAACGTTGTGGATATCAACCAAATATACTTCAACCAAACATATCAGACAGACTACGACTCAGAGAATCACACCTATAACATGGATTTCAACAACGATGGAACAACAGATGCAAGCGTAGATGAAGAAGACATACCAGAACCACAACCCAACAACGCATAAGAAAAAGAAAAAATAAAGAAGGGGGTTTGTAACCCCCATATCATTATTTATTTTTGATAGAGAAAAATAATATAACACAAGATAGATATGATAAAAGAAGGAGACATAAACAAAATGAAAACAATACAAACACTTGTCATACTAACAATACTAATACTAACAACACCACTAATACTATCACACATAACACCAGAAGATGTAACAATAAATGAAGTAGATAATATCATCAAAAATACATACACCCACACATCAACACAAGTAATACACGTCTACAACAACCAAAGCATACAAGAGGCAATAAACAACTCTAACCCTGGAGATACTATATACATACACAATGGAACATATCATGAGCATATTATAGTAAATAAATCATTGAGAATCATAGGGGAAAACAAAGAAAACACAATCATAGATGGAGATAATGAATGGGATGCCATAATACTCCTATCAAACTCAAATATCTATCTAAGTAATATTATGGTTACAAATCAAAGCAGAGACAGCTGGATGGGTGGAATAGATATCAGCGAAGGATTCTGGGCACCACCCAAAAGAAAAGAAATACGCAACGTAACCATATATAACTGTATAGTAGAAAACTGTAGCGACGGTATTAGATGCACGAACACAACCAATATCAAAATAACAAACTGCATAATACATAACAATGTTGGACCCAGCATATATGTAATTGATTCCACTGACATTATAATTGATAACTGTACAGTATATCGAAATGGTTACGAGGAGTGGTGTGGTGGAATAACTATAGATAGGAAAGATGAAAGCCCAAACATATATAGAGGTTCAATTATAGTAAGAAACTGTAGGATATATGAAAATATTTGTTATGGTATAGAGGTGAGTAGTTCAACAAACAATGTTAGACTCACTAACATTACTATATACAATAATGTTATAACAGATAATAGTGGGAATGGTATAGATATAAGGAGAACCACAAACACTATAGTGTATCATAATATAATCACTGGTCATATTTGGACAGAGGAAACTCCTTTCGCCACAGGTATATACCTCGTAGATTGTATTAATACCATTATAGAAAAAAATAATATCTCAAATAACTACTTTGGTATCAAAATATCTACATCACCATATAACCCCCGGCTACCAGACTACACAATAAAAAACAATAACCTCATCAACAACCAAAAACAAGCAACATTCCTATATGTATTCCCACAGGGACTACTAGAAAAAACCACCTGGAACCAAAACTACTGGGATAAACAAAATAACAAACAAAGAATCAAAACCATACTAGGATACCTAGCGATTCTAAACAAAAGACATAATACTATACTAGCTATAATACCCTACCTAGATTTCGATAAACAACCAGCAGAAAAACCATATAACATCAACATAGATTAAAAGATCAAAAAACACCTCCCAATATTTTTATTCTAAAACATGGTGGTTAATTTTTAATATCTCCAAAAGGAACAAAGGAGTTGATCGAAAATTTTAATTTCAACATGATGGTTTTAATTATTCTAAAATTATAAAGGAAACATTTAAATCTAATGTTCCTATGAAAACATGATGATGGTTTCCGTCCTGAGAGGTGGAGTTTATGAAAGATTCTGAGGAGAAATATAGTAAAACAAACCCAAAAATCTATGCTGCATTAATAGCGGTAGGTATAATATTGATCTTGAATATAATATTCATCGTATTCTCATCTAATAGAATACTCCATAGCATAAGGGACTCTGGAATACAACCGCTAACCTGGTTTATCTTGCTTCTATCAGTTATTGCTTTACCTGTTATTCCATATGGTTTCACAAAGAAGAAGAGATGGAGTTGGAGTTATGCTGTTTTTCTCTCTATAGTTTATGCTCTTGTCTCATTATTCCTAATAACTACTACAGGTAACCTCTTCATTTGGCACCCTATCTTTGTTTTATCTATCATTACTTTAATCATTCTTAGTCTCTCATCAACTCGTATATACTTCAAACCAGTGGAAGAGAAAACCATGCCTAGGAAGACTAGGGAGGAGAAAATAGAGGAAGAAGGTTATCAACATGGAGAGTTTACACTATATAGGAAACTAGTTCCAACGAAGAGTGGTTCAGCTAGAGTATTCTACTTCTTCAGTAAAGAACCAACAGATAAGGGAACACCTTGTCCACTACCTGAGGGTTATGAGGTACATATAAATAAGAGATCTGGTGTACCATATTTGAAAAAGAAGAAAACCAAGGAATAAAAAAGGGAGAAGATGTCAACTGATCTTATTCAACTTATTAAGCAACGAAGAAGTATAAGGAGATTTCAGGATAAACCTGTTGAGAAGGAGATTATTGAGGAAATCTTACAAGCAGGGAGGTATGCTCCATCTGCACATAATAGACAACCATGGAGATTCATAGTGATAACAAACAAGGAGTATATCCAGGAGTTATCAAGGAAGGTGAAGGAGGAGATAAAGAGTCTACTGAGGAAGAAGATTGGTAAACCTAGGGAGCTTAAGAATAGGGAAAACCAAGTTTTCCTGGCATCAATAGCTTACTCTGAGGAGGATAAAGTTTTCTTTAATGCTCCTGTGCTTATTCTAATATTGACGGATGATGAGTTATTCTCAGTTGAATCTTGTGCATGCTGCGCTCAGAATATAATGCTTGCAGCATACTCCCTAGGGTTAGGTAGTTGTTGGATTGGATTAGCAAATATACTAAACTTGAATAAGAAATATCTTGAGGAGATAGGGGTACCAGAGGGTTATCATATAGTTGCTGCAATTATACTTGGTTATCCAGCGGAGAAACCAGAGAAGCTACCTATACGTAAACTCGGGGATCTACTTAAATGGATTGATTAACCTAGTTTTGCTCCTATGATAGCATTTTGTCCTACTGCTATACCACCATCACCATTAGGTATATGCTCATGGAATATTGGTGTTAAACCATTTCTCTCTACATATTCTAGAATCATCTCAACTATAGGAATATTATAGGAGACACCACCAGTTACACCTATATATGGTATACCCTCATCTTCTGCTTTTGATACAGCTATGCTACAGAGGGCATCTATGATGGTTTTCACAAAAGAATAGCTTAGATCAGCTTTCATTTTCTCTGTGAATGGTGGATCAACGGTTTCTTTGAGTTGTTTGAATAACTCTATGGTATCTATGATGTTATTCTTTATAGGTACTGTGAATTCATATGTTGGTTCACCTACTGCTAGGTATCTCTCTAGTTTCATAGCGGGTTCACCATCATAGGTTCGCTTCATACAAATCCCTAGGTAACATGAGAGGGCATCTAGGATTCTACCCATACTACTAGTTCTAGGTGATGTATCTATTTGCTTCCTTAGTATATCTATTTCCATATCAGAGAAGAAACCATGTGGATCCTCCCGGAGTAATGCATATACCAAGCGACGTGGATCCATTGTTGCTTTATCTCCACCAAGGAGTGGTATATACCTGAGATGCCCTATTCTCTCATACTCCCTACGGTTACATAGAAGAATTTCTCCACCCCATAGATTACCATCTTCACCATACCCTAGTCCATCTAGTGTTAAAACTATGGCTTCCTCGATGTTTTGATCCACCAGTAGGCTTACTCCATGTGCCCAGTGATGCTGTATCTCAAATAGTTGTGTATCATATTCCTCTGAGAACCTAGTTGCTACTATTCTAGATGGGTACCCTGGGTGTAGATCCATACCTACTGCATCTAGTGTTTTATTATTCATTGTTAGATCCATTAGATGCTTTAGGCTATCCTCTAGGAATCTAAGGGTTTGATAATACTGGGTGTTCCCGATGTATTGTGTCATATAGATTTTTGAATTCGTTGATATAGCAGCGTGTACTTGTTCACCTGCACCCACGGTGAGTATTCGATGTTTATAATCTATAGGTATGGGTTCTGGAACGTATCCTCTAGATTTACGTAGGAAGAATATTTTGTTTCTCCATGGTTTAATAACAGAGTCATCGATTCTATTGATTATCTTCCTATTGTGTAGTAGATATATATCTGCTTTTAAGGTGAATACTTCTTTGTTATCTATAATCATTGGTTCCCCTGGTATGTTTGCTGAGGTCATAACCACTGCATCTATTGTCATGTAGTGGAATAGTAGGTGATGCAGGGGTGTATAGGGTAGGTATAAACCTATGGTATCTAACCCTGGGGAGGCTTCTTCTAGTTTCTTCTTCTTTACTAGTACAATAGGTCGCTGAGGAGAGGAGAGGAGTTTCTCTACCTCTGGTGTTATCTCACCGTATTCCCTTGCTACTTCTAGGTTTCTAACCATGATTGCAAATGCTTTCTCTGGACGATGATACCATTCTCTGAATCTTGGTAGTTCTTCTACTCTACAACATATATGCATTCCACCCCAGGATTTAACTACTCCTATCCTACCTTTCTCTATTTGGTCAGCGAATTGTTTAATAGCATCCTTGCTACCAAGATTGTTACCATTGTTATCATATAACGTGTATCTTGGTCCACAATTTGGACAGGAGATTGTTTGAGCATGATATCGTCTATCTAATGGATTAGTATACTCTCCTCTGCATTCCTTGCACATTGGAAAATTTTTCATCGCTGTTCGCTCACGGTCATAGGGTACATCGTTTATGATGCTAAACCTAGCTCCACAAACAGTACAGTTGGTGAAAGGATAGAGGTATCTACGGTTGTTTTTATCAAATAATTCTCTTAAACAATTCTCGCAGGTAGCAGTATCAACTGGTATAAGGGATTCTCTACTACCATTTGTACTCTCTAGTATACTAAAACCTTTGGTTTCTATTTGTGTTTCCTCTATTACTATATCTGTGATCTTGGCGATGGAAGGTAATTCTTTCTTCAACTGTGATATAAATTCCTCTGGATCAGTATCTATAACCACCTCGACTTCTGAACCTTTGTTGAGAACATAACCATTTGTGTCTAGTTTCTGAGCGATTCTATAAACTGTTGGTCTAAAACCTACTCCTTGCACTATGCCTCTGAAAATAAGTTTCTTCATCCCTACTCTACGATGAGATCTCTTGAGTATTTATCTGTATCCGCTAGTAGGAATTCGTTGCTCATACTTAGGCATTTTACTGGGCAGACATCGTTGCATTGACTACAGAAAGTACATCTAGCTAGGTATATCCTTATCTTTTTTTCCTCTGGTTTAAACTCTATGGCTCCTGAGGGACATACTTTGATGCATAGCTTGCAACCAATGCATTTCTCCTTATCATACTGTATCTTCCCTCTGAATCCTTCTGGTGTCTCCACTGGGGGTATCATCTTAACTTTCCCTGCAGCAGCATCCTCTAAGAATTTTGTGACAGAGGAGGGTGTATATTTAGCTGGGAAGAGATTGGTAAATGGTTTCTTAAACATCTGAGAGAATACTTGTGGGAGCATAGAGAGTTTCATCTCATCATCCTCCTGGTTTTCTCAATGCTTAATCTATGTAACTCCTCTGCGGTTAATAGTTCCCTATGACCATTTTTAACAATAGCAACTCTATTAGTGCAAGACATACATGGGTCTGTAGAGGCTGCAACAATAGGTATATCAGCGATTTGTTCTCCCTTAAGCATGGGAATCCATGGTAGAATATTATTATAGGTTGGTGCACGAACCTTCCAGGAGTATGGTGCTTCTTGTCCAGTTAATCTAACATAATGTATAACTTCTCCTCTTGGTGCCTCTGCTCTACCTATGGCTTCTCCCTCTGCTTTCTTTAGTTGCGCAAGTAGTTTTGGAATCTTAGGTTCCGCTAGTATATCACCAGATGGCATTCTATCTAGGCATTGCTCTATGAGATCTATAGATTGCTTTACTTCTAGTAATCTAACCACTATTCTATCATATACATCCCCGTTTACCTCACCGGTTAATACATCTGGTGTAACATAATCAAAATCAAGGTCTTTATAAGCAAAGTAGGGTTGATCGATACGTACATCTTTTTTAACGCCAGATGCCCTCGTGGTTGGTCCCACTGCACATAACTCTAAGGCTTCCTTCTTAGTTAGAATCCCGCAGCCCTTGGTACGCATCTGAAAAGTTTTATCATCTAGGAAGACACTTCGGAGTTTCTCAAAATTCTCTTTGAGGAAATCCATGGTTTTCTGGATTGTTGGAATCATATCCTTTGTGATATCTCTTCTTACTCCACCGATCATCATAATAGCTTTTGTTACTCTATTACCCGTTAGATACTCTGTTAAATCAAGTGTTTTCTCCCTGATCTGCCATGTTAGGAATAAAACTGAGTCGAAACCAATCTCATGTGCTGCAACACCAGCCCATAGTATATGGGAGCATATACGCTCTAATTCTGCTTGAATCACTCTTAGGTATTCTGCTCTCTCTGGTACCTCTATACCAGCTATTCTTTCAATAGCTAATGTGAATGCAGTAGGGTGAGAATAAGAGCAGATACCACATATACGCTCCGCTAGATATAGAATTTGAATAGGGTTTCTTCTCATCCCCGCCCATTCTATACCTCTATGAATCTGACCTAGATATACTTTAACATCTTTTATTCTCTCTCCCGCTATCTCAAACTCGAACATCACAGGTTCCTTTAAGGCAGGGTGAATTGGACCAATAGGAATCTGATAAGTTACTTTAGTCATTGGTTTCCACCTCAGTATCCTCTTCTTTATCTACCTCATGTAGATTCCTAGCTAGGTCATCTACACCTTTATCATCCTTACGCCAGGGATATTTCTCCTCAGGGAAATCCTCTGAGATGAAAACCCTATCATTTTTTGGTATATCCTTTATTTTTACACCAAGCATCTCTTGTTTCTCCTGCTCGGAGATCAATGCACCTGGTACAATATCTGTTATGGTATCAATAACTGGGTCTTCTTTTGGTAGTGGTACAACAAGGTTTATTGTAACTTCTCTATTCTTCTCACCGAATCCTATGGAGAAATGATAAACTAGGTTAATAGTATTCCCAGCATCGTATCCAGATATAACCGATAGATGAGGGTATTCCTCAAGGGTTGTTAGGTATCTAACAGCTTCTTTAAACACGCTTCTATCAAGTGTTATCCAGAAATCAAGGAGTTCCTCATCCTTCTTAGCACCAGTAGGATACTTCTCAAAACGAGCCTCTTTTACATTCTCACCGAATTTATCTTTAAATGATTGCAGTAAATCCTCGATATTCTCACTCATCTTTTCCCCTCCAGAGTCTCTAGTTTAGTCCAAGCCTTCGCTACTCCATAGATAATAGCTTCTGGTCTAGGTGGACAACCTACTACGTGTACATCAACTGGTATAACATTATCAATTGGACCTACAAGGTTATAGGACTCATAGAATACATCCCCTGTGTTACCACAGTTACCTACGCATATAACAGCTTTTGGATCAGGCATCTGCTCATAAGTCCTTTTAACCTTCTCAACCATCTGCCTAGTAACAGGACCAGTTATTAGTAGTACATCAGCATGCCTAGGGGAACCAACGAGTTTAATACCGAAACGCTCAACATCATACCTTGGGCAGAGTGCTGCTATAATCTCTATATCACAACCATTACATGAACCGGAGTTAATGTGATACACCCATAGGGATTTCTTGAAGGCTTTTGGTAACCCCTTCGCCATAGTTTACCTCCAAATTTAAGAGTACTTAAGAGTGTTGTAACCCAAGAGAGTATTAAAATATTATGGGAATTCTAACATATCCTAGGTATGGGATCACCTAGTGGTTTCTGAAGTATACGTCTACCTCCAACGGTTGTCTCAAGTAATACACCTCTCACCTCATTAGTTACCTCTCCTATAATTGAAGCGTTTCTACCCAATGGATGCTTCTTCATAGCCTCTAAGACTTCCTCTGCTTTTTCTTTAACTACACCCAGTACGATTTTACCCTCATTACCAATCTCAAGTGGATCAATACCTAGCATATCACAAGCTGCTTGTACACCAGTAGGTATAGGTATAGCATCCTCATATAGTATAATCCCAACTTGGGATTTCTCACTAAACTCATTCACAGTATTAGAGAGACCTCCTCTTGTAGGATCCTTAGCAGCTACTACACCCCCTGTTTTTAAAACTGTTTCCATGAGAGTGTGTATCGGTGCAACATCAGATTTAACCTCTGTTTTAAACCCATATCTAAGAGAGAGTAAAGCAACTCCATGTTCCCCTATGTTACCTGATACAATTATTTTATCACCTGCTTTAAGATTTCTATCTAGAATCCATCTACCTGGAAACTCTCGATACCTCCTAACCTCCTCTATATT
>CAZCPZ010000040.1:0-9523 GCA_964499875.1 uncultured Thermoplasmatales archaeon
AAATCCACTGAAAAGAAAGAATAGTCTTACCACTACCACTAGAACCAGCAAGCAATATAACAGCACCCTTAGGAAAACCACCACCAAGAAGCCTATCAAGCTCTTCTATTCCAGTGGGAGAAGAAGCAGATGAAGGTAATTGTGTCGCTCTAGAAGAATCTTCACTTCTAGTGGTGTCTTCACTAGTATCTTCAGGTTTATCCTCAGTCTTCTTAATCAATAACTGGTTAATTTCCTCAACAATATTTTGATAATCAGGCGTTTTTCCATCACCTATGGGTTTTTCTGTCATCCCATTTTCACCCCTCAAAGTATAGGATTTAAGATCCCAGTTTAGGAAAGAACCTCTTTCCTCACCTTTTCCTAATAGAGAATAGACACCAGTTTCCTTCACGCAATAGAATTTGTGATATTTAATAACTATGCATTTATTATCCTGTGAAAATGATCATACTAAACTGATGCAGAGGTTTTTTTATCTGAAATACTTGATTAAAGGAAAAATCATGTGAATCTGAGTTCTAGGAAGTGAAGGTTTACTCCTACTTTCTCAAGTTTATGCAGATACTCTTCCCCCTAAAGTTTTCTTGAATTCCTCGATTTAGGAGAATGTTTTACCCTCCGTCTTCATTCCCACTAATTTAGTGAAATCTCTAAGTGCTCTACCAATTTTATATGATTAAACGGTTGTTAATCATTAAATCTACATAGATTTCATTAGATGATAAATTGACGCAACTCGGTATCCTCGTGAGTATCTACTAGTTTATTTATTGCATTGGATACAAATAATAGTTGATGGCTCAGCTAGAGGTTACTTTAAGCACTTTGATGATGGCTTCAAAAGTTTTCTCCACTAGTGGAAGATGCCCTTGTTTGAGCAGAGTTGTTTTTATATGCTCTAGGTTTACCCTATTCTATGTAGTCTACATTTCTTTTCATCTGGTAATTCCTCTTTAAAGAAGGTCTATGAATTCCTCGCTATTCTCCCATCCAAGCTTCTCCTCAATATATGTAAGGAGAGCTTTGATTCCTTCTGCCACATGAGACTGTTTTTCCTTGTTAATAGATAGGGAAGCTAGGAACACATGTGTTCTCTCCATTTCCGTTATTTCCCTTAGTTGTATGTGTTTAAAGGGAGGTAAGTAGATTCTAGTTTTTCATAACTTCTAGGATTAATGTAGAGACCCTTTCTTTGGGGATCATTTTGTGAAGAGTAGTAGTTAGGACACGGAGAACACTCTCTATAATCTCTGTGTTCTCTGTTTTAGATCCCTCTTGTCTCTCTATTATGTATTGAAGTTGAAGGGTAATTAGATCAATCCCTCTATCTTGTAAGTTTAAACCTTTGATTTGATGTACCGCTTCATCAAATTCCCTGATGAAAGAGAAATCAGCGGTTCTACCTAAATATAATAACTTTCTTTAATGAGTGTATCAAGGGATTCGCTGAATAGAGAAGCTGGTACCCTATCTATCTTCCCATCTATATGGAAGGTGTCACTGCTCTCTGAATAAGAGGTATCAACTAGTTTAACCAAGTTTAGAAAAGAGCATTTATGTTGGAGTTCACCCAAGGTGGTGTCAATAATGTTTACTGCATAGTTCTCAGATACTCTTCTACCATCTTATTAAACATGATTTTAAGTACGGCTTGGGGAGTCTGAGAGTTTGTTAAACCCTGCATTAATATATCCGCCTGAAACAATTGAGGAAAGACCATATCAAAGTTTTGCTTCACCTATTTAGGGAAAATTCACAGAGAGAGAATATAGCAACTTTTTATGGAACAATAGTATTTGTATATGCATATAACTATGCAGATGGATGGGATGCACTTCACTAGGATGGCTAATAGTTGTGTTGGGGGTATTTCTCCATATTGGGTGTTCAAATAGGGGGTATTTGGTTATTTTAGCTCTCAATCCACTATAGCTTAATATTTCAATGTCTTACTGTTTTCTAGTCAAAAGTTATATCAGATATATCAATGGTACATGTAACCAGGGGTTTCATCATTATAGCGATTCTGCTTGTCTTTCATATTCCATCTACTTCATGGTATTTTCCTACCGCATCCATTATTCGAAGATTCGCCATGATTTTCTCTATGGAGGTCTACTATCTCCTCCAAATTTCCTTGAGTAAAGGATTCATTACTTTCTAGAAAAACATAGGTTACGGTGATCGTGGCAAGTGTAACTGCGGCTAGTATTGGGAATAAGCTTACTCCAGTTGCATTGTCGTTGGATATAATTCTTATCAGATAATAAACGGTGTCAACAATTATAAAATAATATTGTGAGTTGGTAGTTTGACAAATTGTTATTTCCCTGTTTTCGGGGTCTTCTCATCTTGTAGAACCAACAGTCCAGTCTTCTAACGTATAAGGTTTATATAATGTTACTTGCGAACACTAGGCACGAAAAGCATAGGCACGCTATCAAAAATCATGCCTATGAAACGAAAGGAAAGGTGGTGAAAGGAAATGAAAGAAAAGTATATGGGGAAGCTGGTTGGAAAGTACTGTAAAATCGTTACAAGAGAACCTGGAGAAGAAAGAGCCAGTGTGGTTACAGGTATCCTAAAAGATGTAGATCATGAGAAGGGGGTTTTGATGATAGATTCTGGGCAAAGTCTAGGATGCCTGAGTATAACCACCGTGATAGCAATAAAACCCTGTGACCAAGAAGAAAAGAGGGTATGAAATAGATTTTCTCCTTTGTTTTTGAAAAAATGACATATACCTCCATTTATCATGTAACCCGCAGAGAAGTCTCGGAAGATAAGGAACTCCCCAAAATCTAAAAAGGAATGTACTCATAAACATAAAAAGACTAAGCATATCAGAAAAAGGGCTACGAGAGGTAAGTCATCATGGATAGGAAGATAATGGTAAAAGGGAATTCGAAATAAAATAGTTTTGTAAAGGTAATTCTACTCATGTGCATATGTGGAATGGATTCTCTCCTTAGGAAATGCTGTATTTTCTTAACTTGAAAAAGATGATAAAAAGAGAATGCGATGCATAGTACTGGATAGAACAACTTCTATAACAAACCTTGACAGACGACTTGGGGGAGAAGAGGTGAAGCAGATATTTTCAGATAGCCAGAAAGGGTATAATAATGGGTGCACTCTCTGTTGACACCCTCATCGTGGCGCACAGTTCAAAGATCGAAGTAAAGACAGTGGAAAGAAAAACTCAGGAAATCTAGAGACAAGAGGTGGAGGAGTCTTTTGTGGATATCGAGAGTGACGTACGTCTATGGATACAAGATCCCTGCATCTATAGATGTGAAAATTGCCACCTGTGTTGTGGGTAACTGTTACCAAAACAGGCATGGTGAATCAAGATATTGAGATTTTTTTCAGGCTCTATATTTTATACAGGCTACCCATCAATGTTGTAGAAGTTTCTTGCAAACAGTACCTATGAATGGAAAAACTAGCTGGTCTAGATGTTGTAAAAGCTTAAAGCACTTATATACAAACATAAATCCAATGAGCTGCAGAGAAGAAAGTAATAAAGAAAAACACGAACGAAAAGAACCTCCGCAAGGAATTAAAGCGTGTTAGAAGAAAATCTGACTTACAAGGACCTATGGAGAATATGAGGATCAGTGTAGTTATGTTAGTCGACATAGGCTCCCTCCATACCTAAAACTTAGGGTCACGTGTTTATCACATTGCTCATGATACTTTGCTCTTTCGCTTGATTGCAGCTATATTTTGTGTGTAGTTGTTGAAATTGGATTCAGCAGTTATTTCGCTTAAGAAAAGGGTTATTAACATGATCTCTAATAACTACGGATGGATGGGAAAGGTGGATAATTCATGAGGAGAATAGGGGTACTAACCGGTGGTGGAGATTGTCCTGGACTGAATGCTGTAATTAGAGCGGTTGTTAAAGCTTCTCATAGGTATGATTGGGAGATTATAGGGATTAAGAATGGTTGGAAGGGATTAATCAATGGAGAGATTGAGATATTAACCGATTACGCTGTCTCTGGTATACTACCAAAGGGTGGAACAATTATTGGCACCTCTAGGACAAACCCGTTTAAGAGACCAGAGGACGTACAGAGAGTAGAGGATAATATCAAGAGATTTGGTATAGATGCCATTGTAGCTATTGGTGGAGACGATACTCTAAGTGTGGCTTTGAAATTCTATGAACGAGGGATACCAGTTGTTGGTGTACCAAAAACCATTGACAATGATTTATATGGAACAGATTACACTTTTGGGTTTGACACTGCGGTATCCATAGTAACCGAGGCTATTGATCGATTACATACAACAGCGGAGTCTCATCATAGAGTTATAGTTGTAGAAGTTATGGGTAGACATGCAGGTTGGATTGCAACATTTGCTGGTATAGCCGGTGGAGCTGATGAGATTCTAATCCCTGAGGTACCATTCAACATTGATCAAGTATGTATGAATCTAAAAGCTAGATACGATCAAGGTAAGAAGTTTAGTATCGTTGTTGTAGCTGAAGGTGCTAAACCAGAGGAAGGTGGACTAGTAGTGCAATCTGATGAAACTGATGAGTTTGGTCACGTTAGACTAGGAGGAATAGGACATTATATAGCAGAGGAAATCGAGAAACGCCTCAACGTCGAAACAAGGGTAACCATACTAGGACATGTACAACGTGGTGGAACACCAACAGCTAGAGATAGAGTCCTAGCAACAAGGTTTGGAGTAGCAGCTGTTGAACTCATAAAGAATAATGATTTCGGTAAGATGGTTGCCCTGAAGGGAGATAAAATAGTCCCAATACCCCTATCAGAAGCCGTATCTAGATCTAAAACCGTGGACATGGAACTTTACGAGATAGCAAAGATATTCTTCGGCGGCTCCTATCTACAAAAAGAGGAGACACCGCCGAGACCCACTACTACCGTAGATCTATAATGGTATATCATCAACATAGGCGGAAGGTGTAGTGAACGTAAACACACTACCTATACCTTGCTTGAGTACTATGATCTTTCCATAAACTTTTGTCTAATGTTTAGATCATTGAAAACATTGTAGTAAACCTACTGGTATAACTACTAAGTCGTCGTCATTGATAGCTGGAGTGAAGATGTTACAGGAGTTATCAACGTCTCTAACAACTATAACACCATAAGGAGAATTACTTGGATTACCTATTATAGAGCTGAATAACCCTAGGTGGCATCACTGCTGTAACAAGGAACTGTTACAATGATAGTTTGATAATGCGATGGTTAGTGTAGTGAGATCAATACTACCTTGATCCAGCAATCGGTGAAATAAAAAATATAGCTGTGCTAATCTTGGTTTCAATACATCATCCAGCAGATATACATGTTTTACCTTTACTCCATCTGTTGTTTCTCTAAATACTTTCTTGACATGTGGAGATTGCCTGTTCCTGCAGACAGGCTATTCATAGGTTTGTATTAAACTACAGAGAGCAGTTACACCTGCAACAATGACCATTACAATAAATACGAGTAGGGATTCAACCACGATTGATTCCTCATTATTGCATAAGTTTTCCCATAGTCTCCATTAAGCTTTAATCATCCTCCTCAATCCTCGGAGAGGAGCCCTCCCAATTAAGTGAAAATGGGATCGTAAAAAAAGATAGAGGGCGGGGCTTTATCCCTCAAATTTATCTTGTTTGATTGAATTTCTCTGCTATTTTGGTGTATTTTTCTAGTTCTTCTCTTGGGATTGGTTTCACTTTCTCTAATGCTTCGTTAAGGTGACGCGTCTCCACTTTGAGTTTCTTTAGTTCTTCTTTATCCACTTTTTTGTGTTGACGTATGTATTCTCTTATACCATTCATCACTGCCTCGTTACATACTGCTGCTATATCTGCGCCTGTGTACCCCTCTGTCCTCTCTGCTAGTTTATCTAAATCTACATCTTCTGCAAGTGGTTTCTTTTTTAGATGTATCTTGAATATTTCTTTCCTGGCTTCTTTGTCTGGTGGTTTGATGTATATGAGTTTATCGAAACGTCCTGGTCTCAGTAGAGCTGGGTCTATGATGTCAGGTCTGTTTGTTGCAGCTATCACTGTTACATCTTTTAGTTCCTCGAGTCCATCTAGTTCCGTTAGTAATTGACTTATTACTCTCTCAGTTACATGAGCATCGCCCATCATGCTTCCTCTAGATGGTGCTATTGCATCTATTTCATCGAAGAATATTATACAGGGTGCTGCTTGTCTTGCTTTTCTGAAGGTTTCTCTAACTGCCTTCTCGCTTTCACCAACCCATTTGGATATGAATTCTGGTCCCTTTACACTGATGAAATTTGCTTCGCTTTCTGTTGCTACTGCTTTAGCTAATAGTGTTTTACCTGTACCTGGTGGACCATATAGTAGTATTCCTTTTGGTGGGTTTGCATCCATGTGTGTGAAGACTTCTCTATACTTTAGTGGCCATTCAACTGCTTCTTGTAGTTGTTGTTTAGCATCATGTAAACCACCTATATCATTCCAAGAGACGTTGGGTGTTTCAACTACTACTTCTCTCATAGCTGAGGGTGTCATTGATTTGAATGCTTCGTAGAAGTCCTCACCTGTTGCTTCTAGTTTGTTTAATACGTCTGCTGGTATGGTATCTGCATCTAAGTCTATCTCTGGTATGACTCTACGCAGTGCTCTCATTGCTGCTTCTTTACAGAGGGCTTCTAAGTCTGCCCCTGAGTATCCATGTGTTATCTCCGCTAGTTTATCTAGATCCACGTCATCTGCTAGTGGCATTCCACGGGTATGAATCTCTAGGATTTCTCTTCTACCTTTTCTATCTGGTATCCCTATCTCTATTTCTCTATCGAATCTCCCTGGTCGTCGTAATGCCGGATCTATAGCATTTATTCTATTGGTTGCTCCTATGACTATTACTTTTCCTCTCTCCTCGAGTCCATCCATGAGTGCTAGTAGTTGTGCTACTACTCTTCTCTCAACATCTCCTTGTACTTCTTCTCTCTTTGGAGCTATTGAATCAATTTCATCTATGAATATTATCGATGGAGCATTCTCTATTGCTTCTTCAAAGATTTTCCTTATGTTTTCTTCACTTTGACCATAGTATTTACTCATTATCTCTGGTCCACTTAGAGTGAAGAAGTTAGCGTTAGACTCGTTTGCTACTGCTTTTGCTATAAGTGTTTTACCTGTACCAGGTGGACCATGTAATAAAACCCCTTTAGGTGCCTCTATACCCATTTTCTCGAATAACTCTGGGTGTTTCAGTGGTAACTCTATCATCTCTCGTACCTGTTTGATTTCCTCTTTTAGTCCACCTATATCCTCATAGGTTATCCTTGGTATCTTCTCCATCTCTGCTTTCACTGGTTTCTCACTTATCGTAATCTCCGTGTCTCTGTGTATTAATGCTACTTCTCCTGGTGCTGTTAGTTTAGTTACTACTAAATCGATTTTTCTACCCATTATGTTGAGTTCTATTACATCTCCTCTAGTTACTACTCTACCTTCCAGTATTTGCGAGAGGTATTCTTCACCACCTACTAGTCTTATTTCCTCTGTTGGTGCTAGTGTTACCTTCTCTGCTTTCCCTGTTGTAGCTTTTTGTATACTCACTTTGTCATCTATTCCTACTCCAGCGTTTCTACGTGTGGTTCCATCTATCCTAATTATCCCTGTTCCTCTCTCCTCTGGGTATCCTGGCCATAGTAGACAGGCTGTTTTCTTTTTACCATTGATTATGATTGCGTCTCCAGGTGTGAGTCCTAGTTTCTCTGCTACCTCTGGGTCGAGTCTAGCTATCCCTCTACCTGTATCTCTTGCTTTTGCTTCTTTAACTTTGACAAATATTTTTTCAGTCATACATTTAACCCTCCCGAAGAAGTTAACAATGAGTGTTTCTAGGATATCTTTATCTTCTTACCTTTTCTTCTTGTCTTTATTTTGTTTAATGTAATAGTTAATACTCCGTTATTGTAGGTTGCTTCTCCACTTTCTGCATCTACTTCTGCGGGTAAGTTGATTTCTTTATAGTATCTCCTATCTTTGCTATCCACTCGGATAGTGAGTGTGTCACTTGTTACTTCTAGATCTATATCTTCTTTTGGTACACCTGGTATTTCTGCAGTGACCATTATCTGTTTATCAGTCTCTTGTACATCTACTAGTGGTTCTCTGCTTTCTGGTAGTTCTAGTGACCCTTGTAGCCTGGGTATGTTTCCGAATTCTTGAAACACTGGTTTACCATTGGAATCTATCCTAAGACACCATCCGTATATCCTTGGTTTTCCTTCAATGGTGCCACTTCGTAATGCCTCTTTGTATAGTCTACTCATTCTTCTCTGTATTCGCCGGAATTGTTCCTCGAATTCATCGAATATATCCCATCCTCTTCTATATGTCCATATATCATCGAATAAGTCTTCGAATGGATCACGATTTCTTTTGAACGGAAATCTATCTTCAAACATTTTTAATTCTACCTCCAAATCTGAGTGTTGTTAATCTAAAGTCTACTATATATGTATATAATAACTAATTTAAATATTTTTCCATTTTGTTAATTTAAAGTTGACCAAATTATGTATTGTTTATCCGTAACGGTTGAGGAGGAGGTACTCAGCCCATTTTATTCTACTTTAATGTCTATCTAGCATTCCCTCGAAGCCCATATCTAAGAAGTTCTTCCCCCTCCTCTTTACGAGCTAGACGTTCTCGTTCGACAGCTTCCTTATGCTCTCTATCCCCAGCAGCACCTTTTAATCTCTCAGAGAGATTTCGAATATTCTCCTCGGGGCCATAGCATACTAATGTATCTCCCTTTGTTACGTTGATGTCCTCGGGTGGTGCACCTATGAATCTCTCTTTACCATGGATTTTCTTGTATATAGCGAGAACAATAACCCCCTCATCACTGAGATGTAAATCCTCCAATTTCTTATTCTCTAACCAACTTCCCTCTCTAACCGTAAATTCACCAATGGAGTAACCTCTACTTATACCTAGTAGTTCTTCATAATCATAGACTTTCAAACTGGTGAATCGCTCCAGTCCTCTTCGTATAATCCATCTTAGACCTCTATCAACAAGTTTAGATCGGCCAAACATAAATAGAGCCACTAATCCTATAGATAGCCATAGCAAGCTCATAGTAGCCTCTTCTTGTGTTTGACCAATGAATGTGAGGAGTAATGTTGCTATAGCTGAGATAATCCCTGCGTTCCCTACAAATATCAATGTACGAATTATTTTCCTTCTAGTGGGATGGGACACAACATGCTCAGATTCAGTTGTAGTAAAACCAGTTCCAGTGAAAGCGGTTTGAGCCTGAAATCTGGCTACTTCTTTAGATAATCCAGTCATCTCTAGAGCTACGGTTCCGATTCTCACAACAATGATTGAGAAAAGAATAATTATCATTAGAGAAATCAGAGGAATCATCATCTTACCTCTACCACACTTGAGGAAAAGAATGAACCTTTATAAAAAGGTTCCTTTAATAACGAAAATTGAGGTATAGAAGAAAAATAAAGAGAGAGGGAAATACCT
>CAZCPZ010000041.1:0-9260 GCA_964499875.1 uncultured Thermoplasmatales archaeon
TGGGAATACTATCCTCTCAATCTCAGTGAGTGATTTCTTGTATTTTATTTCTCCCTCCTCTAGTACCATTGCCTCCTCAATATACTCATTTATCAACCCCTCTAGAGAGAATACTTTTTGGTAATTAAAAGGAGGCTTAGGATTCAAAGGGATTCCACCTACCCTTATATGTATGGAATCAACTCTACTGCATTCATCAACTATATCACGAGTTATAACTGATACTAAACCTGGTGCTAACCCACAATCTGGGATAACAGTGACTTCTTTCTTTTCAGCTTCCATAGTAAGTTTCTTTTCCTCTAAAACAATCTTAGTATTACCACCAAGGTCAACAAAATCTTTACCTTCTCCTATAGAGAGCTTCGCTAATCTAAGGTTATGCTTGTATGGTAGAGCAGATATAACTACGTCTACTTTAGATAAAACCTCCTTAGTGTCATCTGTATTATCTACGGAAACCTTTAAAGTCTCTACAGAGTTACCTAGGAATCTCCCTGTTTCATCTAGGTTTTCTTCATTTATATCGGTTAATAAGATCTCCTCATTACTATGTTGAAGTAAATCAAAGGCAATTGCTCTACCCATCATCCCGGCGCCAAATATTAGATAAACCATGGAGTGTTCAACCTCTTAACTTTTTCTTCTTGAAATATCGATAAATCTAATTTAGTTTTTCCGAGACATATACGCTTCATGGATCCTCTTGTTTAAACCCGAAACCATTATATTATGTAACTGTATTGGCGGGGGAGAGGAGGCTGTGTTTTATGGAGAAAAAATTCTGGAACCCCGATATAGAAACAATATCCTTATCCAAGCTCCGTGAACTTCAAACCGAGAGGTTAAAGAAGATTGTGGCTTATGCATATGATAATAACTCCTTCTATCATAAGAGGTTCAAAGAAGCTGGGATTAAACCTAGTGATATTAAAACCCTTGATGACCTTAGGAAACTACCTTTTCTAACGAAACAAGATCTCAGAGAATACTACCCTTTCGGGCTTGTATGTACGCAGTTGGATGAAATCGTTGAGGTTCATGCTTCCTCTGGTACAACCGGTAAACCAGTAGTTGGACCGTATACAAAGAATGATCTAGAGGTGTGGGCAGAGGTTATGGCTAGATCTTTATGGGCTAATGGGCTGAGAAGGAATGATATTCTACAGAACGCCTATGGGTATGGTCTCTTCACAGGAGCTCATGGCTTTGAGAAGGGTGCTCAGAAGATAGGTGCAATGGTTATAACTATTAGCTCAGGTAATACTAGACGACAGATCTCTGTTATGAAAGATTTTAACTCTACAGCACTAGCATGTACGCCTTCTTACTCGTTATATATAGCTGAGGTTGCAGAGGAAATGGGTTTTGATCCAAGAGAGGATTTTAATCTTAGGATAGGATGTTTTGGAGCAGAGGCATGGAGTGATGAGATGCGTAAATCTATAGAGGAGAGATGGGGTATAGTGGCTCATGAACACTATGGTTTAACAGAGATTATTGGACCAGGAGTAGTGTCAGAATGTGAGGAGAAGAAACTTCATATTAACGCTGATCATTTCCTACCGGAGATAATTGACCCGGATACAGGTGAAAGCCTACAGCCAGGTGAGGAAGGAGAACTAGTTTTCACCACTTTAACCAAGGAAGCGTTCCCGGTTATACGGTTTAGAACAAGGGATTTAGCATCTTACTTTGAGGAAACCTGCAGTTGCGGTAGAACCCTACCTATACAATCTAGGATAAAAGGTAGAAGCGATGATATGATGAAGATTAAAGGAGTAATAGTATTTCCATCGCAGATAGAAGCAGCTCTACTTAAAATCCCTGGTGTAAGTGAGAATTATCAACTTGTAAAGGAAAAAAAGGGTAGTATAACATCTTTATCTGTAGAAGTAGAAGCAACGGAGGATAGATACGGAGAAGGAAACCTGGAGGAGTTAGAGAAACAAGTTGAAGAAGAGATATATAGCATACTAAACCTTAGAGTACCTGTTAAGATATTGGCACCAAAAACAATTCCTAGAAGCACTGGTAAAGCTAAAAGAATTATAGAAAAAGAGGGTTAAATGAGTAGTTAAATCCTTCTCTCCATTCTCAAAACCTTAGATTAGGAGGAACAATGATGTTTGAGATAATAGATGAGATACTACCCTACATCTCAGGGATGTGGACTCTACCATGGATTCTCATAGGTTTTCTCCTAACTATTCTTTTCTCAAAAATTATCGATAGAGTAAAGATAGATGCTTTAATGAAGAAAATTGGACTTATACTGCTATACTTCTTTGTACCGGTGTTATTATTTAGAATCTTCCTTGGTATGGATCTAGGTTTTGAACAACTAGAGTTAGTATGCCTCATATTTGGAACACTCCTCATAATGTACCTCCTAGCATATTACTATGCTAGATATAATGCATCTAAATTGGGTTTGAAAGGTAAAACGAGGAGTCACTATATTAAAACCGTTTTGACTAATCAAGGGAGAAGCTCAGCTTTTATAGGTAGCGCTATGCTGGCTATCCCTGCTTTCAGAGTACCCGCTGGTTTATATATGAGTCTAGTAGGTATAGTATTATTTGCAATTATACCATATATCCTATCACATATGCATAGAAGGGAGACTAAAGCTTCAAATGATATATCCCATGTTTTACCATGGTTCCTAAGACTATATCCATGGTACCTCCTAGTCTTCGTCATACTAGGTATAATCCTCCATAATAACATGAGTGTGAACATAGCGGATCTAGGGGATATTGGTAGAGTTTTAAAGTTTTATTCAGCTATCACTATCCCAGCTGCTCTCTACTATGTAGGAGCTGGTATCCATCCCTCTGATTTAAAAAAAGATGAGTTGAAGAAACTACTTGGTTTAAATACAGCTATTAGGGGTGGAGACCTCTGGATTTGGGTTAGACACATATTTCTATTGACTGTCGTATTCACACCAATCGTTATAACAACGATTTCTACAGTCCTATATATACTAGGATTCATTCCTTTATCATGGCTTGGTGTCACTATAATAAACTCGGTTTTACCAATTACTAGCACCAATATGTTTCTTGTACCATATGGGATTGACAAGAAAACAACAGCTTTAGTAGTTACTTGGACGACGATTATATGTGTACCCTTGGTGGTACTATTAATCTATTTCTTCTCACTATATCTATAGTTTCTTCAGTATCATCTCAGCAGCTTTCTTACCTGAGAGTAGCATACCACCAAATATTGGCCCCATCCTGTGAGCTCCAGCTACAGCATTAGCACACATACCAACGGTATACAAACCTGGGTAAACCTCCATGGTGTTATCAACCACTTCTTTTTCCCCTAGAGAAGCTCTCATACTATGTTCCCCTATCTCTCTACTTAGTGGACCCTGTTTTGGTTTAATCTTTCTTTTAACAATACTACATATCTCAGCTGAGTGTCCAGTAGCATCTATACAAAACCTTGCTCGAATAGATAATGGATCTACATGTAAACCTGCTAAGTCAACAGCACTCCAATTAACAACGAATCCATTTACCCTATTCTTTTCATCGAGAAGTACATCCTCTACGGTTATTCCATTGAAAATCTTTACTCCAGCATCAATAGCTGCTGAACCAAGTTTTACAACTGCTTCAACGGCGTTACCGCTCCAATAACCTTTCTCCTCCTCTCTTAGATCTATGTTACATTCTTCCAGTATATGTTTTGCTTCTTCTTGTACAACGATTACTGGGTACATCATTCCACCAGCCCACATCCCTCCACCGATAGAGGTTCTTCTTTCGAAAACCGCGGTTTTCCTACCACTCTTAGCTAAGTAGAGTGCTGCTACAAGTCCAGATGGTCCAGCTCCAGCTATGGCAACATCTACATCCAGGTATTCTTGAAACTCTCTCATGAATCTCTGAAGTATAGTCCTAGTTATGATAATATCATCTAGTTTCATAGGGCTTCACAATGGAGAAACAGAATCAAGGTATTATTCTTAAACATACCGTTAACCCTATATATTGTGTTCTACTGAGAAAGAAAATGTGTATGTGGTGAGGAAGTTTAAACTAGGTGACATGCTGGATGTTATAAGACTTGCATCTGAAACTTTAACTGAGAGATATAATCCTTCTCTATTCTCAACATTCTATGAAACCTTCCCAGAGGGGTTTCTAGTAGCAGAGTATGGGTGTAGAATAGTGGGGTTTATAATCGGGGTTTTAGCACCTGGCTCATCTGGTAGAATACTAATGATTGGAGTAGATGCTGCTCATAGAAGAAGGGGTTTAGGATCAAAACTACTTGAGGAGTTATTAAAAGAATTTATTAGGAGAGGGGTTACCTATGTTGATCTAGAGGTAGCTACTAGTAACACTAGTGCTATCTTGTTTTACCGGAGACATCAGTTTAAGGTTGTAGAGTGCATCCCAGGTTTTTATCAAGATGGTAGAGATGCCTACATTATGCGACGGCGACTTCTTCCTTCTGAGTAAGCAGGTGTTTCTCTTTCTCGGTCATAAATCTTTCACACATAGATGCTAATCTATTAGATATCTTCTCAAGTCCAGGGTAGTTACTGTTCGTTAGTAGATCAGCTATTCCCTTACTTAACATGAAAACCGCTAGTGTATGCTCTCTCTTTGACTTGTAGACTTGGTACGGTGTAACATTTAGTTTCTCATACATAGCAAACTCGTTGGCACCATTGTTTCCCAGGATGGTTTGCAAATGGTTTTTCAATTGAAGTAAAAACATATGAAGTTGGATGAGCTCGTCCTTCTGCATAATAATATTCCACCATCAAAATACCATTTCCAAATATTAAACTGGGTTTTTATTGTTTTCTCCGAAGCATTTAAAAACGAAAAAATAAAATTTTTATAAAAAATGTTAAAATAAATTATATTTTATGAACCCTTCCTTGTCATAATCTTTATGTCCCTGGGCTTCTTAACTACGTTTCCCATCTTTATACCGACAATATTCTTGATATTCCTAGTATGAGCTATATCTAGTAAACGCTGCGTTACTATGCCATCAAATACCACTGTTTGAACGTCTTTACTCTTCTTCAACTCCTCCGTGAGTTCTCTAACAGGCACCTTTTTTAGCTCTTTATCCTTTGAATCCAGCAACACTGCTTTAAGTGAACCAGCTACTTCCTCTAGTATACTAAAATAGTTTTTTTCTTTATTAGATACTGTTGACTTTGTTTTATCTGTTGTCTTTTCTCTCTCAGCGGCGGGTATAGTAATCCTATGGTAATCCTCTGGTTTCTCTCTATCTCTCGGCATCTCAATGTTAAGCATCTCAGCGTATTGCTCAGCAGGAATCTTATTCTTTAAAGCTTTCATTATAAGCTTCTGTGGTAACTCCTCTACTTCTCTAGTAGGTGGGGCTCTAGCAACAAAGTCTATATCGGCTGTTTGCAGAAGCTCTCTAAGTATAAGCTCTCCACCTCTGTCCCCATCCACAAACGCTGTTGTTATCTTCTCCTTTGAGAGATCAATAACTGTTTTAGGTATATTTGTTCCACCAACAGCTATAACATTCTTGATACCATATTTCAGTAGATTCAAGACATCTCTTCTACCTTCAACTATGATTAATGAATCGCTTTTATCAATATTTGGACCAGCTGGGCATCTATCAGGCCCATAGGTGATGATTTCTTCTACTTGCACTGCCTGCCTAACTGTATCAGCGATACCACCGCTCTCTATTTTACTCTCCTCAATAACTTGGTTGAGAAGTTCTTTTGCTCTCTCAATGATCTGTTTTCTCCTAGCCACTCTCACATCCTCAACTTGTTCAGTAACAATCTTTGCTTTACATGGACCTACTCTGTCTATACTCTCAAAGGCAGCAGCTAGTATAACAGTCTCTACTTTATCTAGAGATGTTGGTAAGGTAATGGTACCTTGGCTTTTACCATTCTTAGATTCAAGTTCAACCTCTATTCTACCTACTCTAGCGGATCTCTGCAGCTCTCTTAAATCTAATTCATCACCAAGTAATCCTTCTGTTTGACCAAATATAGCTCCAACTACATCAGATTTCTCAATTATCCCATCAGCTTTAATCGTTGCTCTAATCATATATTTAGTCGTAGCGGGATCAAGTACCATCTTTCATCACCTCACTTATTCTACGTGTGTATGGATTTGAAAAATAGCACTCTCCCCTAATCTCTCTGGAGGGGGTTTCACTCACTCTGTTTTCTTCATTGAATTCATCATTCCCCTCAATTTAAGCATGAGGAGGTGAAATGGTGAGTGAACCTGATTTAAATGATGAATCTAATTATAGTGACGACGGGAGTGCTATTTTTCAAACACACACGTCTAGAACTATATTAGCCTTGCGCGATATTTAAATCTTATCCTCACATTTATCCTCGATGATACTATGTCAGAGAAGATATTTATTGGTGTAGCATGGCCTTATGCAAATGGTTCTCTTCATCTTGGGCATATAGCTGGATGTTATCTACCAGCAGATATATTTGCTAGATATAACCGTATGATTGGAAATGAAGTACTAATGGTTTCAGGTAGTGATGAACACGGTACACCTATCACCATCACAGCGGAACAGCAAAAAACTACTCCCCAGGAAATAGTAGATAGATACAATAAAGAGCACGCTGAGAACATGAAACAGCTAGGGATATCCTTTGATTTATTTACTAGAACAACATCTAAGAATCATGAGGCCGTTGTTCAAGATGTCTTTACGACTCTCTACAATAAGGGGTACATCTACAAGAAAGAAGTTGAAGCCTTCTACTGTCCTAACTGTAAAAGATTTCTACCTGATAGATACATAGAGGGTAGATGCCCCCATTGTGGTAATGAACATGCTAGAGGTGATCAATGCGATGAATGTGGTAAACTATTGGATCCACAGGATCTACTAGATGTTAAATGTAAACTATGTGGGGGTACTCCTATACTAAAAACAACTGAACACTTTTTCTTCGCTTTGAGTAAATTCGAGAAACCATTACTAGACTGGCTTGATGATAAAAAATACTGGAAGCCAAGTGTCCTCAGATTCACTGAGAACTGGCTTAAAGATGGTCTCCACGATAGAGCAATCACTAGAGATATAACATGGGGTGTAAAGGTTCCAATTGAGGGTTACGAGGATAAAAGGATATATGTATGGTTTGATGCAGTAATTGGATACCTCTCAGCTAGTAAAGAGTGGGCTAAAAGGTTAGGTAAACCGGATAAATGGGAGGAGTGGTGGTATAATAAAGAAGCCAAACACTACTATTTCTTAGCGAAAGATAATATACCCTTCCATTCAATAATATGGCCTTCTATACTCATGGGTTACAATGAAAACCTGATTCTACCATATGATATTCCAGCTAATGAGTATCTACGCTTAGCAGGAGAGCAATTCTCTAAGAGTAAAGGTCGCGGCATATGGGTTCCAGATGTTGTAAAAACCTTTGATGTAGACGCTATAAGATATTATCTCTCCATTAACATGCCCGAGCAGAAAGATGCTAACTGGATGTGGGAGGAGTTTGTATCTAGGAATAATGATGAACTAGTTGGAACATATGGAAACTTTATACATCGAGTATTAACCTTTACATACAACAACTTTCAAAGTATACCTCAAATAGGAGAATTAAATAAGGAAGATGAAGAAGCTTTGGAAACCATTGAGAACACCCATAGGATGGTAGGGGAATCTATAGGTAGATGTGAGTTTAAGAAAGGTATTAAACAAGCGATGTCTCTAGCTCAATTCGGTAACGTATACTTTAATAACATGCAACCATGGCATCTAATAAAAACAGATAAGGATAGATGTGGAACAGTGCTACACATATGTTTGAAGATCGTTCAAGCTCTCTCCATAGTCATGGCTCCGTATCTACCTTTTTCATCAGATAAGATATGGAGAATACTCGGTAATAAAGAATCAGTTCATGATGCTAAATGGGAGGATGCATTGAAACCTTTAAATGTCGGGTATCCTCTTGAGAAACCTGCTCCTCTCTTCAAAAAACTATTATTAGAAGAGGTGACTGGAGAAATGGATCCATTCTCAATGGTTGATTTAAGAGTAGCTAAAATATTATCTGTAGAGAATCACCCTAATGCAGATCGTTTATACATAATGGATATAGATGTTGGTGCTCTTGGTAGAAGAAGGATAGTTGCAGGTATAAAACAATATTATACCATGGATGAACTTAGGGATAGAAATATAGTTATAGTTTCAAACCTTAAACCAGCTAAGATTAGAGGAGTAGAATCTAATGCTATGCTTCTAGCTGCAGAGGATAGAAATGGTAGAGTTGTATTATTAACACCAGGTGATGTTAAACCTGGTACACCAGTAACTATTGAGGGTATCCCATCTCAACCAGTTAAAGCCCTTGAATTCTCTGATTTCCAGAAGATTTCAATGATTGTAGATGAAGAGCAGAAAATAACTTACCGGGGTAAACCACTTGTAACCGTAGCTGGACCAGTAACCACAGATAAACCCGTCTCTAAGGGAGCGGAGGTGCACTAGCTAATGATGCAGGAAATAGTTACTGAAACGAGTCTTCCTCTAAACATGGTTAAAAGAGGGAAAGTTAGGGATCTATACGATGTAGATGAACACCTACTATTAATGGTTGCAACTGATAGAATATCAGCCTTCGACAGAGTTCTGCCTGATCCCATACCTAGTAAAGGTGTATGTTTAACCCAACTTTCAGTATTCTGGTTCAACTATTTCAAGAACACCATACCCAATCATCTTGTAACAGCAGATATAGATGAGTATCCATCGATACTTCAACCCCATAAAGATATATTATATGGTAGAAGCATGGTTGTTAGGAAAACTAGGGTTTACCCAGTTGAGTGTATAGTTAGAGGATACATCTCTGGTTCAGCTTGGGCTTCATATAAAAAGAATGGAACAGTATGCGGTGTAAAGCTACCAGTGGGTTTAAAAGAGTCACAGCAACTCGATGAACCAATTTTTACTCCATCAACAAAAGCTGAGAGTGGACATGATATAAACATTTCTTTTAAGGAGCTAATTGAACTTGTTGGTAAAGAAACTGCAGAGCAGCTTCAAGAGTATTCTCTAAAAATCTATGAGGAAGCCTCTAGGTATGCAAGGAGTAAGGGGGTAATTATAGCTGATACGAAATTCGAGTTTGGAGAAACAGAGGAAGATGGATTGATACTAGTAGATGAATTGTTAACACCTGATTCTTCTAGATTCTGGCCAGCGGA
>CAZCPZ010000042.1:0-9128 GCA_964499875.1 uncultured Thermoplasmatales archaeon
TCATCAGTTAGAGACTCATCGCTTCTGCGATCAACGAAGTATCGTAGGTCATCGAGGAATATCACCTGAGGTTTATCGTTATCTGCTTTCTCTAAAACCTCAGCCAAGGACTTACATCTAACACCTTTTGGGAAGGAAAATGTTTTACATGCAACATATAGGATCTCAACATCCAAGGTTCTTAGGAGTGACTCAGCTAGATATGTTTTACCAACACCTGGTAAACCAAAAAGCAGGAAGGATCTACTAGATATCCTATGATCAATTCTCCCCTTGAAGTAATCTATGATTGATCTCAAACTGAGTTTATCCACATCCTCAATACTAGCTGTTTTTAGAACCCTCTCAAACTCCTCAAGCTGTTTCCCCTGCTCCAAACCCATATCAAGTGAATACTCCACTTGTTGCATACATAATAATAAATGTATACCTATACTTAAAATTTTCCATTATTTTGTAGACACAATAACTATTTTGTAGAAAGTAGACTAGTATGGTAGATAGATTTATTAACAACTTCACACCTACATTATAGTTTGAGATGGCAAAAGTATTAATCGCTACACTCTACTCTCCAGACCCAGTACTACTAGCAGCGAGTAGACTAGGAGCAGATAAACTAATACTACTAGTAGATAAAAACCCTGATGAGGAACAAGAGAAAAGCTACAAACTAATAAAGGATTCACTAGGGAGAGTAGTAGAAGTAGAGCGAGTAGAAGTAGAGGTATATGATATAGTAAAGATAGCGGAGAAATCTGTTGAAGTAATAGATAATCAATCAAAGAACGATGAAATCTTCGTAAACATAACCGCAGGTAGAAAAACACAAGCCCTTGGTTTATTATTCGCAGCATATGCTAGGAGTAACGTGGTTAAAAAAATAGCTTACAACCCTGAGGAAGACAAAACAGCAGTGGTATGGCTACCGAAATTATCATTCAAGTTAACAGAGAGTCAGAGAGAAGTATTAAAGGCTTTAAAGAATGAGGATAACACCAATATCTCCCTTAAGGAATTAGCAGAGAAAATAGGGATATCAAGATCAATGCTATATAGAAACATAGAGGAACTAAAACACATGGGATACATAGAACCAGATGAAATAAAACTAACAGATGCAGGTAGAATAGCAATACTATAGATGGAATATCCCCAAGGGGATTCACTGTAAGAAGGTGAATCAAAAAGGATTATTCTCTACAAGGTATACTAGGAAGGCTACTCTAGGTTTCCTCAATGTCTTTATTCATACCTACTGCTATTAGGTAGCCTTTTGCTCTCTCTGTGTATCGATACTCATTTACTTTCTCCCAGAATTCCTTGGAGTGATTAGGATATATTAGATGTGTTAACTCATGTAATATAACATAGTCTTGTACCCACCAAGGCATCTTAGCTACTCTATCAGAGATTCTAATCCTCTTTGTCTTAGGTGTACAACTTCCAAACCTCTTACTCTGGTTACTAACATATCTTATATCAAACTCTAGTTTACCATTGAAGAACTTCTTGTTTAATCTATCAGCCCTAATTCTAAGGGATTCATCACTCCTATTCAACCTTAGTTTCCTAAGGAATGACTCTCTCATATGGTTAATCCATTTCTCTTCCTCTGTCTTTGTTAAACCTTTGGGTAGATAGATTCTTAGAACACCATCTATTAGTTTAGCTTGAATTGTTTTCTTCCTTCGGCTACTTCGAATTACTTCGATTTGAAAATCCTCTAGGGAGTCCATAAACTCTTTTTAGATTATCTTCTTGTAACCCTCTGCATCGAGTAGGTTTTCAAGCTCACTTTTATCTTTGATCTCTATCTCAACTAACCAGCCATCATCATATGGACTCTTATTTATGGTCTCTGGTGTATCCTCGAGGGCTTTGTTTACTTTAACTATTTTTCCACTCACTGGCGCGTAGACCTCTGATACAGATTTAACAGATTCCACTACGCATAACTCATCGCCTTTCTTCACTTCTTTTCCCTCCTCAGGTAACTCCACGTATACTATGTCTGTAAGCTCTGATTGCGCGTGATCAGTGATTCCAACAACAGCTATGTTATCATTAACTTTAACCCATTCATGGGTTTCCGTATACTTTAGATCATCTCTAATCTCCACCATATCAACCACACCCTCAATGCATCTATAATGAGGTTTTAACTCTTACCCACCATGTGTCTTCAACCAGTCTTGTTTTACAAAGGGTGGTTTCACAACCTTTGCTTTAACAGATCTACCTCTAATTATTATATCTACTTCTAAACCTTCTTCTTGATACCCGGGATCTAGGTATGCCATGGCTATACCCTTGTTCAAGCATGGTGACATGGTTCCACTGGATACAACACCTATCTTCTTCCCATCTTTTTGTACCTCACAACCATGCCTTGGTATACCTCTATCGATGCATTCAAGACATGTTAACCTTGGGTAATCTCCCTTCTCTTTCTGTTTAAGTAAAGCTTCTTTACCTATAAACTCGTGATCCCAGTTGATCGCCCAAGATAGCATAGCCTCTAGTGGTGTATGACCTCCTTCGAATTCATTCCCTGCTAGTAGGAAACATTTCTCTAACCTCAGTGTATCCCTGGCACCTAAACCAATTGGTTTGATACCATATTCTTCTCCTGCTTCTAGTATACTTGTAAAGATATGCTCAGCTATATCTGTGGGTGTAACCTGTAACTCGAAACCTAGTTCACCAGTGTAACCTGTATGGGATAGTATGCATTCTTCTCCTGCAACCTTAGCGTATCTGCAAGCGAAGAAACCAACGGTTTTTAGATCCACATCTGTAAGTTTCTGTAAAGTATCTCTAGATCTTGGGCCTTGAATAGCTAGGATAACAAAGTCTTTGGAGACATTAGTAGCCTTTGCATCAATATTATACTCCTCTGCTTTCTCATTAAACCATTTCGTAACAACTTCATCCATACCAGCATTAGGTATAACCATGTATTTATCCCCAAGGTGTAGGAAGATTACATCATCGATGATTGTACCATCCTCACGTAGTATAGCAGTATACTGACTCATACCATCCTTGATCCTAGAGGCATCCTCTATAGTAGTTAACGTCAGTAGTTTCTCAGCTTCCTTACCAGTAACCCAGATGTTACTCATATGGGATACATCGAATAAACCAACGGTTCTCCTAACTGTGAGATGCTCATCTTTTATAGAAGAAAAATAGAGTGGCATCTCAAAACCAGCGAATTCTGTGAAAGTAGCTCCAAGTTTCTTATGTAACTCATAGAGAGGTGATCTCTTCAACATAATTCCCCCAAATCTGGGTAACAAATTAGGGTAGTTTAATATTTCGAAAAACCTTTTTGGAAAAACCTTTAACCATATCCCCTCTATAGCTGAGATTAGACTATGAAATCTATAGGTATCGATAATGTATACAAGATGGGTAACAAGCTTTATACAAGGAATCTATGCAAAGGAGTGAGGGTATATGGTGAATCTTTGAAGAGGATAGATGGTGAAGAATATAGAGCTTGGAATCCCTATAGGAGTAAACTAGCAGCGGCTATACTAAAGGGGTTGAAACCAGAGGTTTTAACCAAGGATGCAAGGGTATTATATCTAGGTGCAGCTACTGGTACAACTGTTAGTCATATCTCAGATATAGTAGTTGATGGAATGATATATGCTGTAGAGTCTTCTCCATTTGCAATGAAAGCTTTTCTTGGAGTAGTAGAGAGGAGGATGAATATAATCCCTCTGCTCATGGATGCGAATCACCCCGAGAGGTACCAAACTGTTGTTCCAAGAGTGGATTTTCTTTATCAAGATGTTTCTCAGAGAAACCAGGATGATATATTCATGAGGAACGCCATGATGTATCTTAAAACAGATGGAATGGGTTTATTAATGGTTAAAACGAGGAGTATAGATGTTGCTCTACCACCCAAGGAGATCATAGAAAAAGTAAAGGAAAAACTTAGGGGGAATGGTTTTAATGTTCTGCAGGTGAAACAACTAACTCCTTATGATAAGGATCATGCAGCTATACTAGTTAAGAGGGAGGGTTAGATGAAGAAGTATCTTAGTAGTTTATTGAAACTCATTCTACCATGGGTTATATGGTTAATTGGTTTACTACTGGGTGGTAGCATAGTTGGGAGAGACTCAATGGAGTATTGGTCTCTAATGTTAGCTTATTTCTTTCCACCACTTGGTAAGGAAAGTGTGATACCAATGGGTATAGCCCTTGGTTTCCATCCTCTTATAATGGCTCTCTCTGTGGCATTCGTGGATATAATCGTGGCTTTATTCCTACTTTGGAATTATGATTTCGCGAAGAAGATTCCATTTATTGGACCTTTCATGGAGAAAGTAGAGAGTATTGGTAAAACCTCTTCTAGTAAATATAGCTGGGTTAAACCTCTTAGGTTCATTGGTATAGTATTATTTGTGATGGTACCATTCCAGGGTTCAGGTGGACTAGTTGGTTCTATACTTGGTAGACTCATAGGTATGACTCCATTGAATACTTTCCTAGCGATAACCACTGGAAGTATAACAGGCTGCTTACTCATAGCTTATTTTGCAGAGGCTATTAAATCGATATTCATACAAAACTTCCTACTGGGGATACTAATAGTTATACTATTAGTGGTTATAGGAATCATGATAATAGCGTATAGGAGAAATAAATCTAGATAGTTATGTTGATTTCTTTGAGCATACTATTAATGATATAGTATGGTGCCCTAACAAGTAGATCCTTATACGGTGAAGATGGAATAACATCAGAGCGACTAAGCTCCTCAGCTCTCTTTAGATGACGTTTAATCTCCTCAAGATAAAGACTCTTAATTTTATCAGAGTGTTTCTCTAGTTTTCTACGGATAGCTTGAATCTTGAGAGAGGAGTTATCAACAGTTTTATTCTCGAGTCTAGTGAGTAAAGGTATTATAACACTATCTATCATCTCCCCATTCTCTAGGTCAACGAGGTCATCAGCGAGTTGATAAGCTAAGCCTATTTCCCTCCCATATTCACCTAGTATATCTACTATTTCACCAGCTGCATTTGCTTCCATAGCCCCTGCTTTACATGCAGAAGCAAAGAGAGAAGCAGTTTTCATATTAATTATCTTATAATATTCTTTGAAGATCTTAGATTTCGATGATAAAGTATCCCCCTCATCAACATCTGAAGCATTATACTCTACTTCCTCAATCTCACCTGTTAAAACCTCATCCCATGTATCGACATATAGCTTAGCGATCCTCTCACCATGTTTCAAAGCAATATTAAAACCTATAGACAGCATCCTATGCCCAATAAGGAGAGCTTTAGGGATGCCCTCTCTTATATGAAAAGCTGGTCTACCACGCCTAGTTTTATCACCATCAATTATATCATCATGAACCAGAGAAGCAGTATGAGCAAGCTCAATGGCTACAGACCCCTCAATGGATTTATCGTACATCTGAGGTGTCTCCTCCCCCCTAGTACAAACCTTAAAAGATAGTTGAGCTATAACTGGCCTAAGACGTTTGCCAGATTTTAGTATATCTAGAATATACTTATCATGTATGATTTCTTTAATCTTCTTCTCTAAGTCTTCCCTCGTTTTATCGAAAAAAGATTCAATTGTAAGAGTTGAGCTCTCTACCATTGTTACTCCTCTTCCTAGGTACCCTCTTAAATTTTTAGATTGACGGAATACTAATGTAGTATCAAACTTATAAGTTTTCCCTGGAAAACCCTGAACGGGATCCCTCTATTAGTATATATTACAAAAGGGTTATATATACATTTTTTTATTAATTCCTTGCTTTATTCACTCTTGTAGTTAAATCCCCTGGCAACAACGTATATCTCACTACTGGTTTTCCTAGATGCAGGAGGTGTATATGATTTAACTCTACTAAACCATGTTCTTATCTCCCTGAGGAAGGATTCATAATCTGAACCCATAAACACTTTACATACAAAGTTTCCATCCTCTCTCAACATCCTCTTAGCTACCTCCAATGCCTTCTCTCCAAGATATATACTCCTTGCATGATCAACACTATACATACCAGATATATCCGGAGACATATCTGAGAGTACAACATCCACTGGTCTACCCTCTAGTATCTCCTCAATCCTCTGTATAGTCTCCTCACTAGTTACATCACCTTGAAGAAATATAACACCTGGTATAGGTGCGATTCTGTCTAAGTCAACACCTATAACTAATCCTTTTTCTCCAACTAATTCTAAGGCTACTTGACTCCAACCACCTGGAGCAGCGCCTAGATCTAAAACAGTGTCACCAGGGTTTATAATATGAAACCTATCCTGGATTTGTTTAAGTTTATATGAGGAGCGAGCCCTATAGCCTTCTCTTTTTGCTTTCCTATAAAAGAAATCTCGTTTCCTCTCCCTATACCATCGTGTCATAGAATAATATCTATATCCAATCTCTCAGCGAGTTCCTTATAGCGATTCCTAATAGTGACCTCTGTTACACCAGCTACATCAGCTACCTCCCTCTGTGTACGTCTCTCACCGCATAGTATAGAAGCAATATATATGGAGGCTGCTGCTACACCTGTTGGTCCTCGACCAGAGGTGAGTTCTTTATCAGCAGCATCCTTAAGTATCTCAATAGCTTTTGCTTGTACATCTGTACTTAGTTTGAGTTCACTGCAGAATCTAGGTATATAGTCTTGTGGAGAAGTAGGCATAAGCCTTAATCCAAGTTCCCTAGCTATAAACCTATAAGTCCTACCTATCTCCTTTCTTGAAACCCTGGAGGCATTTGCTATCTCATCTAGTGTCCTAGGGACATTACATTGTCTACAAGCAGCGTATAATGCTGCAGCAGATACACCTTCTATACTACGTCCTCTGATAAGATTCTTCAAAACGGCTTTACGATAAATCATTGCAGCAGTTTCTCTAACATTCCTAGGTAAACCCATACCAGAAGCCATTCTATCAAGTTCGGATAATGCAAAAGCTAGGTTACGTTCTGTTGCGTCACTAATCCTTATTCTACGTTGCCACTTCCTTAGCCTATACAGTTGCGCTCTATTCCTAGTTGGAATAGATTTACCATAGGAGTCTCTATTCTTCCAACCAATCATCGTGCTGAGACCCTTATCATGAATAGTATAAGTCATTGGTGCACCAACACGTGCTCTTTTCTCTCTCTGATCACTATCAAACGCTCTCCACTCTGGACCATGATCAATAAAATCTTCATCTATAACTAAACCACAATCCTCACAAACCAATTCTCCTCTAGAATAATCCCTCGTTAGATGTGTACTATTACACTCAGGGCAACGGGTTATTTCCTCAATGCTCTGTTTATTCTTCTTCCGGTTCGCCTGGATCATACAAAAACCCCACAAAGTATTTTTATAAATTGCGATATCCTTTTAAAGGACATGTTGGAAGTTATATAAATACTTTTTGGTGATTTTTTCTTGAGTGGAAAATTATCGACATATTTTATCAATTAAAAACCAGTTTTTGAAGAAGTAAGTAAGATCTAAATGAAACAACCATAACTATAAAGCTATGTCTATACCTAGTCTCTCTGATAACTGTTTATACTTGTTTCTAATTGTAACCTCTGTTACACCAACTTGTTCCGCAACCTCTCTCTGTGTCTTCTTATCCCCACATAGAACTGATGCTATATACAATGAAGCAGCTACTATACCAAGGGGATTCTGACCAACGGTTAACTTCTCCTTCTCAGCTTGATCGAGGATTTCCCTGGCCTTAGCTTGAGCTTCGCCACTCAAATGAAGCCTGTTACCAAATAATTTTAGATACTCCAGTGGAGATGCAGGTGGTAACCTAAGCTTTAACTCCCTGGATAGAAATCTATAATTTCTAGCTATATCCTTCTTAGCTATACCTGTAAACTTACTTACCTCATCAAATGTTCTTGGAACATGACACTGCCTACACGCAGCATATAAGGCTGCTGCTAGTATACCATCAATTGTTCTACCTCTAATAAGATCCTTCTCTGCTGCTCTCCTATATATCAAAGCCGCAGTTTCTCTTACATCCCTAGGTAGATTCATAGCAGAGGAGATCCTCATAAGCAGAGAGAGAGCCTCTGCTAGATTCCGCTCTGTAGAGCTTCGAATCCTGATTCTACGTTGCCATTTCCTTAACCTATACACCTGTGCTCTAGCTTTATTAGAAAGTGGATTCCCATAAGAGTCTCTATTCTGATAGCTAATCTCAGTAGTTAACCCCCCATCATGTATTAACGGGGAAACAGGTGCACCAACATGTGCTTTCTTCTCATATTCCTCATTGTCAAATGAACGCCA
This sequence comes from uncultured Thermoplasmatales archaeon, assembly GCA_964499875.1. GTDB lineage: Archaea > Thermoplasmatota > E2 > DHVEG-1 > DHVEG-1 > B44-G15. The sequence continues at coordinate 8,315 of CAZCPZ010000042.1, forward strand.
GTCTGGACCATAATCAATCAACTCCTCCTCTAGTACAAGTCCACAATCTGAGCATATAAGTTCTCCTCTATTTGGATCTCTAATTATATGAGTACCCTTACATTCTGGGCAAGTAGTTATCTCATCCAATTTATTTTTCTTCTCATTCATAAATTCCACCACCCCCTTTAGTCAGCTAACTCAAAGTTGGAAAAGGAATGCTATGTATTCCTCTCCCACCTATCCCAGACTATACATTTTTTGAACACAGAGAGGGTGTTGTTTCTACATACCACAGCCATATCTTGTAACGCTTATCGTTTAACGTAAATTATATGATCTTCTAGTATTTAAATTTTTCCATATAACGTTAAACGATAAATATTAATATACTGGTTTTTTTATCCTAATTACTACTTCATCTAGGTGGGGAAACCACGTGTCAATAAACCCAAAGATCAAAGAATTAGAAGGACAAAGAGGCGTACTTCAAATCCCTTTAGTTCTACAGCAAAATGGAGAAATACTATACAGTAAACTCTACAACAATAAACCCCTCATAGAAATCAGCAACAACTCAACAGCGAAGAGAGCCCTCCAAATACTACTAAAATATAATCTAGTTATGGAGAGAAACGGAGAGAATAATTCGAAGGCTATATACTATAAACTAACAGCGAAGGGGCAACGATTTGCAATGCTAATAAAGGAGATGGAGAAACTATTGGAGGAAGAGTAAATCCTCAACTTCTCTTGGAAATCAAATTCTTCAACTCAGATAGATCCTTCTTAATATTTTCAATCTCCTCAAGTTTCTTCTTCTAAATATCCTTAA
>CAZCPZ010000043.1:0-9103 GCA_964499875.1 uncultured Thermoplasmatales archaeon
CTATAATTATTATCTTCATTGGATTCATCAACCAAATTATTCTCATCTACTATACGTTCAACGACGAGTCCAATTTGAGCATTTATAAAATAATCTTGATTAGAGAGAGGAAGACTATCCCAGGAATAACTTTCACCAGGTTTTAGTGGTCTAATACCCTTGCCCCAACTTTGAGTATTCAGTACCCGGAAAAGATTAATATGACCTAGCCAGGCTAATAGATATGCAAGCAAAATAATGATAGTAATTGTGAGCTGGCTCAAAACCCATTTTATGAAGTAGATAACCACCGAAATCTGTTGTATTGATAGACCAGTATTCAGCAGTAGCGTCACCAATATTTGTAATTATATGCCTAAAAACATAGTACCCATTTATCTTAACAACTTTTATTTCTCCTATAAGGTCTGGTTTACCATGGGGGGTTAATTTCAGTAGATTCCATTAGATGGCTACCTATAACATTTGGTAAACCAGCTAATAGAAGAATAAAAATAAAAAGTATAGTAACTAATTTTTCCATCATATCAGATCACTTTCAGATATATTCATATTTTAATCTCTAGACGATGTTTAAATTCTTGGTTTGATGTACTGCGAAATAAATTGTAGATAGACCTAAAATCGTGTTTCTACTCATATAGATAGGATAGATGCTTGATTATGATAAATCTATTCTTTTGTCTTTACTGTAAAAGCAAGAACATTGTAAGAAATGGATTTTATGAATATAACAAAAGATGATTCATACCAGTAAATCATCGGATTATATTATCAGAAACAAAAATCTCCCTTATGTTATAACTCGTTAAAGCATATTTCCCTGGTAGAATACAATTTACTCCGATAACTCAAATGGAAGAGCCAAAACAAAATAGGTCTAGAGTGATCAGTTATCATGATCTATCAAAACTTTTAAGGTTTCAATATAAAGGCTATCACAGAATGAAAAGAAGGAATCCTTAATAAATTAGAGGATGATGATTCTTTGGCATATTTTTGCATTCGGAAGAACTGATTTGATGTTATATAGACAAAATTGGATAGAGATAAAAAGAATAGCATGTTAATAAAACATATTGTTAATAAAGAGAAATTATATTAATGGTAAGTTATATTACTTTTATGATTGATATGGAGGTAAATATACATGAAGAAAACAGCTTTAGTATTAGGTGTCATCACGTTTCTATCAATTCTATCTGGAGCGGGTGCTTTCTCTACTGAGAGACACAATGAGATAGATCAATTTAAGACAATCGGTGTAACAGGTGTACATCCAATTAAAATTGATATGATATGTAAACCAGTTGAGTTCAAAACAATGGGTGAAGATACTCAGATTACCTTTACAGATGCAGACGAGGGACATCCATCAATAGATATAGATTACAATGGAAACCCGTTACTGGTATACCATGGTATAGGTGAAGAATCTTATAACATCTTTATTCAAAGGTCACCTGATGGAGGGAAAACTTGGCCAGAAGACATGGTGCTAGCTTGGCAATCCCCAGATGCCACCTATATAAACCCAGAGGTTAAATTCCTTGAAGATGGTAGACATGCGTATGGTACTCATGAAACAGAGGAGGAGATGCCTTTTATATATCTACATGACTATGTCGATATAGATAACCCTGAAACATGGAACATGTATTATTTTGACTATAGTGGTGTATCTACATACGTTGCTGAGACGGCATTATGTACTAACAGTACAACCACCTTAGCAGTTGGAGGTATACTAGATTATCATGGTCAAGGATATGATCTAGAGGATACTCTACTAATATTGTGGAATACAGAAAATGGAGAAGGAGACTGGAAGGGGGTATTCTGGATTAATCAAGACAGTGAGGGCAATAGTTATCCATATTCTCATCTATCTGCAGATGCTGGAGTTAAGATGTTCTTCTGTTATCAGCAGGAATCTACATCCGGCTATAGCAGGATTCGTGTTGCTTACTGTAAAGTAAATGAAAGTACAGAATACAAGGACTGGAGAACTAGTACAGTTGCAGCAGGTAGTAGGTATAATTGTACATATCCAGATATCTCAGTAAGTGGTAGTAAAGCCTACATTGTATATATGTGTGATAAGAATGGTAATCAGGACATCTATGTAGCTGTATCAACCACTGGTAGAATATGGAGAAAGTATCCCGTCGTTGAATCACCAGAAGATGATTTCTATCCTGTTATAAGCGCTAATGGTGATAAAGCAACTTGCCTCTTCATTAGAAATGGTGATCTATACAAGACCACAACCGAAGATGGAGGAGTTACTTGGAGTACACCAGAGCTAGTAAATGATGTTCCAGGTACAGCTGTAGAGGAATATCAATATACAGATGTTAAAGGAGTGTACGGGGTATGGACGGATCAGAGAGATGGTAACGATGATATATTCTTTGAATCAGTCGGTTTATCACCTATTTTAACAATCGAGGAGATCTCCGGTGGTTTTGGTTCTGTTAAAGCTAAACTATCAAACGTTGGTAATGCAGTAGCAGAGAATACTAGATGGAGTATAGATGTGGAAGGACTAGTACTACTAGGTGCTCATAGCGAAGGAACAATTACTCTTCCACCGGGTAGTAGTAGAGTGGTTAAATCTAAATTCCTACTAGGACTTGGGGGAGTAACCGTTACAGTGACCTTCGGAGACGCTGTAAGAACTACACAAGGTTTCCTACTAGGTCCACTTCTACTTGGAATAAGGAGCTGAAAAATCTCTCTCTCTTTTTCCTCTATGTAACCTTCTGTAGAGAGAAAGTATAGCTATCTTTAAGATTATTCTTATTTTGTAGATAATTGGTTATATACTGACCACAGTTGCTACCTATATGATTCTCCATTAACTCACCTATACTAAGTATAACCTCATAACCTACATCTCTCAGAGAGTTTATCACATCATAATCCTGTTGATCCGGAGAGATATATGAGTAAACCTTGTTCCTCTCCGCTGTATATGTAGGATTCACGGGAGTAATCTTTATCAGGAAAACATCTGGGTGAAAATATTTTATCAACACACTAGGATCTAAAGGTGTATCCCTAGCTAAAGCGAAATTCAGAGTGATCTTTCTTCCACCTTTGTCGAAGAATTCCTCTCCATATCTCGCTATCTCTCCAAAACTCCATTTCCTAATTGGTATCAACCAGTTTCTTTTATCCTCATCAGTTGTATGAATCGAGAATTGTAATTGAAATCTATGAGGGAAAAACCCTTTCTTAATCTCCAGTAGTCTCCTAAAAAATGTTTTACAACCAATAGGTGCAACAGTGGAGAGTGAAGGTAGTAAACCAGGTGCATCATACCTACTAGGTAACTCCTCTAATACATCAAGAACAGCTGAGTTAAAAGCAGGTTCACCCATCCTAGCGAACTGTATCTTAAACTTCTTAACAGGTATCTTACCATCTGGGAAACGATGCCTCACTAAATAGTCTATCTGCCATAGTATCTCTTCCTTCGATAACTTCCCTCTATACCTACCTCCAGCATCACATATCTTACACTCAACAGGGCAACCATAAAGGGTAGATACCATTAAAACCCATTTCTCTTCTCTAGACAATGGAGGCTGCAGTGATTCTACAAACTCAACTAATCTACCATTCCCAGATTCAGCAATATATACAACTGCTATCTCTTCAATACCAGTTTTTGCAACTACTTTCATCATAGTTAAATCCTCTTCCTAATTATCTCCATTGCTGCTCTTACACCATCTCCTACACTAATTGCAACCTGCCGTAATCTACCATTCTTGACATCTCCCGCGAGGTATAGTTTTTGTTCCTCACATAATTTCTCTAAATCTCTTCTTACTGTAGGTGATAGGAAACCTAAGCAAGGTTTTCTACCGATAGCAGCTACTACATAGTCCACTGTAAATACCTTACTAGTTGAGGATGTAACCAGTAGATGATTTTCAACTTTACGAATACTAGTTATAACAGTATTAGGATAATATTCAATGGAAGATCTCTCAAAGCATCTCTCCTCTAGAATAGGTATACATTTAGGTTTACTACTCCTACTAGCGATGATAACCTTGTTACCTTTATCTGATAAAGATAATGCATAATCAAATGCTGCGTCACCATTACCAACAACCAGTATATCTCTATTAGATACATCTTTTAGATGCATAATTTCGTAGAAAAACTTCTTTCCTATCAAATCCTTCGATACCACCCCTTCAGGTAACTTCTTTGGGATAGTACCAGTAGCTATAATAACTATCCTGGAAGTTAATGCTCTATTATTGGTTTCTACTATAAACAAGTTATCTTGATAATCTAGAGAGGTTACTTCTTCAAAGCATACTGGTACACCTATTTTTTTGATATGCTGGTGGAGTAGATTAGATAAGGATTCACCATTTATTCCACTAGGGAAACCAGGGTAGTTCTCTACTAGATAAGCGTTTCTCACTAGACCACCTATTTTATTCTTCTCCAGTAGAAGTGTGTTGATTTGATACCTTGTGAGTTGAATAGCTGCTGCAATTCCAGCGGGTCCTCCTCCTATAACAATGACTTCATAATCCATTTCCATGCTCCTCTTTTAAGAGTTCAATGATCTCTTTTGTTAATACAGGTATAGCGAAACCATGAGATAAGTTGATGAGTGATGAGAGATGAAACATCCTTGAGTAAGTTGCTGTTGCATCAACTGGTAGAAATACTTTGAATCCTCTAATGAAGGCGCTTCTAATCGTGGATTCCACACATAGGTGAGTCATAACTCCTGTAACTACTAGTTGCTGCACATTTTTTTCTCTCAGAATCTCCTCTAAACTGGTTTGATAGAAAGCATCATACTGGTGTTTCCTAATTATCTTTACATCATTGTATCTTAAATCAGGGATAATCTCACTCTCAGGGTTATCCTCTGTTATTAATTCTCTCCACCAAGTTTTCATGAGACCAGCATCACTATTAGAGTTGAGATGTCTCGTAAAGATGACTGGGAGATTCTTAAATCTGAATTCCTCAACTAGTGGTTTAACCTTAGGGATAATAGCTATTGCACTTGGTATAAATGCATGTGAATCTGGATTAAGAAAATATCGTTGCATATCTAGTACAAGTAAAGCAGATTTAAAAGGATTAAAGAGGATTTTATGTTTCTTTCTAAAAGAATCTATCTCCCTCAGTAGAATTCTAGATTCTTCATCAATTGTTTCTAAGTTAAAGTATTGCTCTTTCTTCATCATGCTATCTACTCAAATAAAGAAAGAGAGGAGTTGAGTTTTAATGTATATGTTGCTTCGGTAGGATACTATGTGCTATAGTAGAGGCTGCTACAATCTTTGTTATATCACCTGGAATAAATGGTAGTAAACCCATTGTTAGAAGAGTGGTTAGAGATGCACCACCAGTCCATATGTAGAGAACCAGTAACCCTGGGATGTAGATTAATAAGAAGTTTGCTAGACACATTAACCCTAGCATACTAAGGAAGCTATGAGACCAAACATGTTTATCCACCATGTACCCTAGAAAGTATGATGCAGCTATGAATCCAACTAGGTATCCCCCCGTTGGACCTAGAAGGTATGAGATCCCACCATTTGCTCCAGCAAACCATGGAACTCCAGCTGCACCTAACCCTACATATAAGGCTTGACTAGTTAATCCCCATCTACCTAGTAGAATCCCTGCTAATAGTACAGCAAAGGTTTGCCCTGTAACTGGGACCGGGGACCATGGCATGTAGAATCTAAACTGAGCTAGTAACCCTGTTAAACATGCGAAAACAGCTGCTAGAAAAAACTTGTATACTAGATTCAACTCGTATTGCCACTTGTAGAAGTTGAACCACATCCTCCTGTATCTATCTATGTACATTGTTATATTCATAACAGCACCTCATTGTAAACCTTCGAAGTTGGAATGGTTGACAATTTATTAATATTTTGGAGAAATGAAAGGGGTCTATGGTGACTCTATGTCAAATGCGATGGATATCAAGAGGGACTGGAAAACTCCTAATTTCACTATGGCTTATGTTCACTGGTAGAGGTTTATCTGATATCATGACCTACCCTGGAAATTCATCACCTTAAGATTCACCATTCCTTTTATTAGCTACATAATGTTCATCTCCAACAGTTATATCAAAGTATTCTCTCCTACAATCTGAATGAATTGTAGGAATAAACTGTGTTTAGGTTTAAAATGGGTACTCTCTGTTTTTAAAGAAACAATACCCCAGGATTCCCTAGCAGTGTATACCAATATATAACTTGCATTTAACTCAGAGAAGGAAACACCTTTAGGATCAGATTGATGATTATATGTCTCAAAACTTATATTGCAATTTCTTGGATATGAAAATTTAATATGATACCCTGTTGTATAAAAACTGTTATTTAGTGTAAAGGCTTGAGATCCTAAGATGAAATAATATATTCTCTTTTTCAGTGAATGCAAGGTTTGATGTTACTCTTATAATCGGAGTTGGAATTAAACCTTTTTGAAGAGATACCTCCATCCTATCCTTCGTGAGGTAGAATTATAGTTTGTATTGATTCAAAAGATTTGTATATTTCCATGAATTCTTTCTAATGTATAAGCAATTATCTAGATTTAGATGCTTTTTTAGCTTCATGTAAAATAGATGTATTCCAAGAAATATTTAACCTGAAATAATCCATTGTATCATTTAGAATCATCTTTAATAATCCAGACTTCCATGTAAATCAAAATTCTTCTCAATTTTATCATAATCTTGCTGAACTCACCTGGAGTGTATACCTTATCATATGTTCTAACTATTGAGTCTAGATTTGAGATGACACAAAGATTTTTTATCAAAGGATGAGACTTTATAGTATCCCCAGGTAAATCTTCTATCGAGGAGAGGGATATGAATAAAAGAAGAGTTGTAATCAATATCAATAGTTTTCTAGTAGGCAAAATCAACGCCTAATTTATATTTTATATGGTTCCCCTGCTGGATACCAATCAAAATTATACCAGGGTATATCAATCTCAAATATCTTCTCTCCAGGAAAACCTTTGTATACCCCTATATACATTTCACCATCTATAACTTTTGGACCTATACCTTTCCAGTCATCCCAGTAATTGCCTATCCAATGATTGAAAAGGGTGTCTAAGAAATAAGCATGAATATAGTTTCCCATGAAATTATTATGATAAACCCTGTTACCATTACTGAAGACTTCAAAGTCTATACCATAATATACACTTGATTCAATGCTATTATTTGAAATAATGTTTCTATTACAGAGCAACATTAGACTGATACCTATAAAGTTATTTGAAAACACATTGTTGGTTATAATGTTTCTACTGGAACGGAGAAAACCCTCTAAGCCACAACTATTATTTGAGAGGATATTGTTTTTTATAATATTATCTTTGGAGTGTATCTCCAGGGATATACCATCTACACCGTTTGAGATAATATTATTTGATATAATATTCTGACTTGAAGAGCAAACTAACCTTATAGCATCCCAGAATCCCGATATTGAATTATTATATATGATGTTGTTGTCACAGGAATTAAGTAATGTAATCCCCTCATTCATAATGGTAGTGATGTTGTCATTTGAAATTGTGTTATTTACTATAGAATTATCACTAGAGTAATCAAGGAAGATACCTACCCAAGGAGAATTTGATATAATATTATCTGATATATTGATGTGATCAGAAAAACCAAGGAGTATACCGCTATTCTCTAGTTTTTGATTCTCAACTTTTACTCTATGACAATTAGCGAGAATAACCTCACCAGCACCACTAGGAACAACACCACCCACTCTATTCTTCCAATAATAAACAGGTTTACCATTAACAGTATTTTTCTCAATAGTATGAGTAACCCAATTCTCAAAATAATAGCCATCAATAAATATACTATTATTAACCATCAAGTTTCTCCGTATAACCTCGTTTTTAGATAGGAGAAGGTAGATACCTCCCCCATAGTTATTAGATACAATATTATTTTCAATGGTACTGCTACTAGAATTCTGGAGATATAAAGCTAAACCATTATTAGATAGTATGTTACCTCTAACAACATTGTAGTTGGAGTAATATAGCCATATACCAAACCGATAGTTATCTGATATATTATTATCTAGTATAGTACTGTTACTACTTAACCAGTCTATAACAATACCTGCACCATAATCAGTATTTGATAAAGTGTTATTCACAATAGTGATATTATTACTAAGGAAGGTGATATAAATACTGATAACATTAGAAACTATACTACTATTAGATATAACTATATTACTAGAGGCGCCAACTATTACACTGCTATTCTCTAGTTTTTGATTCTCAACTTTTACTCTATGACAATTAGCGAGAATAACCTCACCAGCACCACTAGGAACAACACCACCCACTCTATTCTTCCAATAATAAACAGGTTTACCATTAACAGTGTTATTCTCAATAGTATGAGTAACCCATTCTTCTATAGACCCTCCTTGAATAAATATACTATTATTCACCATTGTGTTACCCAGGATGGTCTCATTAGTGGAATGATAGATGAAAACGCTAACCCAATTATTCGACATACTATTATTCATTATACAAGCAGAATCAGATTCTTCTAGATAGATACCAAATCTATAGTTATCGGATATCTCATTGTCTATTATGATATTGTTGTAACATGGAGAGTTACAGCTAATGCTAGATACTGATTTTTCTCTATATATTTCGCTGAGTAAATCAATTTCAGGATTAACGGTAGAGTGTGTTTGATAACAGGGAGCAGTTAGACTATACCTAGAATACGTATAGTTGAATATACAAGTATCATGATCAGAGAATAATCTATCTATTCTACTACTATGGTGACACCTACTATAGATACCTCTAGTTAACCATGGTTTACTCTGACTAGTTTCAACTGTTGAAGGTGGATCTATATGTACACCATCATAACAATATTTGATAATATTATTGGAGATTGTACAATTGTTGGATGAGATTTTTATACCACTAGATTGCGTATCACATATAGTGAAACCATAGATTCTTACATCATCTGCTGTTACATGGAAGACCGGGGTATATGAACGTGTTG
>CAZCPZ010000044.1:0-8886 GCA_964499875.1 uncultured Thermoplasmatales archaeon
ATGGTATAGTTTCTTCAATAGTCCCTATACTCCTCACAGAAATGCTGCTGCTATAGATATATACTTCCCAGGAGAAGATGCCTTATATCCACTCGAGGAAGGAGTGCTTAGAGAGATAAAGAAGATTAATACACCCCATAATATAGAGGATTACCTACTATTATTTGAAACACATGGTTTACTCCTCAAGGTTTTACATGTAAAACCATCTATCAAGATAGGAGAAAAGATATCTAATGGTGAAAACTTTGGTAGGGTCATATACTCGGGTTACCTATACCCTTGGTCAAACAAGCATGCTCACTTTGAGATAAGAAGAATGAGTGATCCATATAGAGCTAGAGGAGGATTAAAACTTAAACCCTTGATTCAACCTCTCACACCTATAGCAATTGGAAGAGAATACATGGTTATGGAGAAACAAGAATACTATATCTGGGTGAAACCACTGGAAACCAATGGTAGGGGTTTAACACCACTATACTATAATACTAGTCCCATTGAGGGAGGGATACCACACTATAATTATGGAGCCGTATTTGGAGAGGTAGAGGAACTGGAGCTAATGAGTTGTAAGATTAGAGTAGGAGAGAGGTTGATGAATAATATAGGATTATTTGATACTAGTAATCTAGCTGTTAAGGTTAATGGAGAGAATATAAAGGGTGTTGGAGTATACTGTAATCAACCTTATTTGAAGTTAATAACCAGTGGGTTTGAAGAAGGAGAAGTTGTAGAGTTGAATATACTATGCTAGAATCCCTAGGGTATTGTGGTTTATGCTGCAAAGACTGTTTCTTCCACAAAGGTGAGATAGCTGATCTAGCAAAAGAGCTGCGGAGGAAACTAAGAGAGGCTAAGTTGAATAAAAACTATTTGGAGTTCTCAAAGTTTGCAAGGGAATTCAAAGACTACCCTACTTGTTATAATGTACTAGGTGCTATGGTGAGGATGCGCTGCAGAAAGATGTGTCGTGGTGGAGGAGGACCACCATTCTGCAGGATACGTAGATGCTGCCAAGATAAGGGTTTAGAGGGTTGCTGGGAATGCAAGGATTTTGAGACTTGTAAGAAACTAGATTTCCTTAAACCTACGCATGGAGATGCTCATATAAAGAATCTCAGGAAGATTAAGAAGGTTGGAGTAGAAGAGTTTCTAAGGGGTAAACGTTACTGGTGAAGGCCAAGATACCTTAGAATAGTAAACCTGATACACTCTATTTCCATTCCAATAAGGCTCTGGTCTACATAGGGAGCAATCAACCTCTAGATTTCCATCGTCATCGAAATCATCAACATGTACATCCCAGTTGAAACTATCATTAACCCATAGGGTAACTGATTCATCTAATGAGAATAACTCTTGGTAGCTTCTAATCTCACCTCCCATATTCCTAAACAATACTAGGTCACCTATATCGAAATATGTTCCATCAGGTCGCTTAATAGTTCTTCCAACGCAATAGATGACTACATCATCATATCCATCATTATCTGCATCAATCACTGCTGGGAAACTATACGCCCCATTATACCTAATCTTAGCATCAAATCTATCTGAGGCATGTGTACCAAGTAACACCTATTTATCATTAACCCACTGTAGAGTAGCTACACCGTTTACACCAACCTTCCGCATCTGAGAATCCACGCGACACCAGAAAACCCAGCTTTCTTTACCATCAGAGGGGTCACCATTTAGATTAGCAAGCCTTGGACCATAAAGATAAATTCCTCTTAACTCCTCTCTATATACCTCTTCAAATCTATACTTATGATTTAGAGAAGCAGGTAAACGATGATAAACATGTATAATACTACCAAGGATAACTGAGTCACTATCCATGTAACCAACACTTACCACTAGATCCATTAAACCATCGTTATCATAATCCCATACATTAGCAGAAGGATACGCACTAACAGCATACCTACACCACTCAGATGGAGAGAAAACCATCTCCACATCACCACTAGGAGTAGCTATATAAAGGTGTTTAACATAGAATGCCTCATTTGGGAAACTCAGGTTTGTATCAATCTGATTCTCTGATATATACCTATAATCAACCAGATGCAAAGGTGGAATCTGGTTGCTCAAGTATAAAAACCCTACCATCTTGACCATTAGAGGTATCATGAAGCGTAGTTACAAGGAAATCCATCAAGCTACTATTATATATTCCTCCTCTAAAAGAAGATGATATGGGAGTAACAAGCATTATCGCAGCTTTATTAGAAGAAATATCCTCACCCCACTTACCCCAAACCAATGGGTTAGCAATAAAACCCTTTCCCTCTACCCAATCAATATAGATACACCCTGGGAATGGAATAGTATCACTACCATTACCATGAATCAATGGATAGTTTATAGCATCAGCCATCGATATAATCTCATCGAATCCATCACCATCGAAATCACCAGATACCAAGCCTTTAACAGGTCACTCACCATCCATACCCTTAACGTGGGTGAGACTAGGATCAAACTTAGGATGAAGAACACTTCTACTCCAACCATTCTCAGTTTTCTCATGTATAAAAACTCCTACAGCAGAATGACTATATGATCCAACTAACTCCTTTACACCATCATCATCAAAGTCTCCATAACAAAAAGTTTGCTGATAATCATCCTCTGTACCAGCACCAATAGAAACCCAACCAGTAGGTGGAGGATTATAGAAACCATGTTCCTCATACTCCACAGAACCATTACCTCCACCTTCGAAGTCTACCTTGAATAGGCAACCACTTACAAAACCAACTAAAAACAATGCTACCATAGAAAACATATAAACCAACTTATTCCTCATCCTACCTCACCAGATCCCTTCAAACAAATTCTTCCTCAAAAAACTAGCAAACAAGAATAGGTTAAAATAGATTACCCCCTTGTTATATAGGGAAACCTAAAATTGAAACAACTTTTTATACAACAAACAAGATATATTACTAGGTTTGAAGGGGGTTACAACTATTATGCTATCCAAACACATAGGTTGGATACTTCTACTCCTATTATCATCCTCAATATTAACACCCATGGTTACACCTAGAAACCATGATATCAGTAACCAATCCATACTTGAAGATCAACTAGCTTTCATATGCTACAATGAGTTTTCTCCATACCATAGTAAGCTGAGTATTATAAAGGAGAGGTTAATGATTGAAAGGGTTACTGCCACTGATTCTGAGAACACCTCTAGTACTTGCTTGGCATCTAATGATGGTCTTATGGACTCTGCTTGGCCTATGAAGTGTCATGACACCAAGCATAGTAGTCGTAGCCCATATAGTACTAGTGATAATAGTGGTGCTTTGCTTTGGAAGTTCAGGTCTGATAAGTGGATTGAGGGTGGTGTTGTGGTTGATGATGAGGGTGTTGTTTATTTTGGTGATTATTGGGGTACTCTCTATGCGGTTTATCCTGATGGTACTTTGAAGTGGCGTTATAAGACTGGTGGTACTATTTGGTCTTCACCTGCTATTGGTTGTGATGGTACTGTTTATGTTGGTAGTTGGGATCATTGTTTGCATGCTGTTAATCCTGATGGTTCTCGTAAGTGGAAGTTTTGGGCGGGTGATACTGCTTCTATAACTTCTTCTCCTGTTATTGGTGATGATGGTACTATTTATTTTGGTGCTATGGGTCCTAATAAGCCTAGTGTTAAGGGTAGGGTTTATGCTTTGAATCCTGATGGTACGGAGAAGTGGCATTATGATACTGGTGATTGGATTACTTCTGATCCTGCTTTGGGTGAGGATGGAACCCTGTATATAGGTTCTACAGACACTTATCTATATGCTATTAATCCAAATGGTACTCTTAAATGGCGATACAAAACAGATCATTATGTTAAAGGACCACCCTCAATAGGTGATGATGGAACAATCTATTTTGGATCCTATGATGATTATCTGTATGCTCTGTATCCTAATGGTACGTTGAAATGGAAGTGTAAAGTGGGTCATGGAACAGAAACCAATCCATCTATCGGTCCAGATGGAACCATCTATGTAGGTGGAGATAAACTCTATGCTGTTAATCCTGATGGAACGATTAAGTGGAGTTTCAACCTGGGTAGAGGTCAGCATATTCATCAGTCTAGTCCCGCTGTTTCCAGTGATGGTATCATTTATGTTGGTACGAATATTGGTGAGACTAGTGGTGGTGATATTATTGCTATTAATCCCGATGGTACAGAGCGTTGGCGTCGTAGGATAGCTGATGCCTGGGTTGATTCGTCACCATGTATAGGTCAAAATGGTATAGTATATATTGGTTCGTCATCTAAAAATAGGAGCAGTGGAGAATCATTTGGTTATCTTTATGCTTTTGGTTCTGGTAGTGTTCCTCCTGATACTCCTAGTATTAGTGGTCCGAGGGTTGGTAGGGTGATGGAGAGGTATAATTATTCTATTTGTAGTGTGGATGGTAACCTGGATGATATCTATTATTTTGTTGATTGGGGTGATAATACTAGTAGTGGTTGGCTTGGTTCTTATCCCTCAGGTTATACTATAGAACTTGGTCATACCTGGAGTAGTGAGGGTAGTTATACCATTAAAGCTAAGGCTAGGGATACAATGGGTTTGGAGAGTGATTGGGGTTCTTTTAAGGTGACTATATCCACTGATAATCCTCCTGGTGAACCTGTTATACATGGTAATAAAGTGGGTAAGTGTGGTGTTTCCTATTATTATAGTTTTAAGTCCGTTGATCCTGAGGATGATGGTATCTACTATTATGTTGATTGGGGTGATGGTTCTAGTACTGGTTGGACTGGTCCTTATGGTTCTGGTAGAGAGGTTACACTCAAACACACCTGGGATGAGAAGGGTACTTATACTATTAGAGCTAAAGCCAGGGATACCTTTGGTTTAGAAAGTGGTTGGAGTACACTAGAAGTAAGTATGCCAAGGAATAACAAGATAGATATAGTGGTTTCATGGTTAATTAGATATTTACAGCTAAGAGACTACCTAGTAGATAAACCTCTAAATCCTTACATCCGAAAAGGAATTCCATGAGGATATCCTTGTATAGATTATTAGGGGTGTATCATAGAAAAGCGAAAACTCATTTCCTGTAATCCTCCTATGTTTCTCTTGAAAAATTTTTCATACCATAACTACACTTGTGTACTATTAGCAGGGTTATCCATAACCTTCATGAAGTGAAAAGGTTAATAGTACCAGTGACAAAAAATCCTGCTAAGAAAGATTATAAAACGGATTATGAAAAAATTTGGGGGAATTAAATGATTTTCTTTGAATAATGGGTATTTAGATTTGAAGAGAGAGTATTTAGAGGAAGCCCTTGCTTCATCATTGAGTACAGGAGAGATATGGTTTCGCTGAACCCTGTAGATACTCATATGTTGATAGTGAATAGTAATCCATATTAGAGTTGAGATCCTCGTTTCCTAGTTTCAACATTATCGTTATATACCCATTCTCAGAGATCTTTGATTCAACCATAGATGAAGGAATATTAACTGTAAACCATTGCCCGGATACTGGGGTAACAGTAGTAATCTTTTCACCACTCTCTACTAGATTCCATACCTCAGATACATCTGACATCTCAGATGGAGTTGATGGTAGAGAACCTGAATCATTCACCAGATAAACCTCAATATCTCCTGGATTCCCCTTCTTATCCACACATTTCACATGGAAGATAAAACTTTTATCCTCATACCCTAGGATATTGAATCTATAAATAGCTCTCCCAGTGAGGTTATCTCCACCACCAGATCTATATAAACCCACCATGAAGGGTTGATCACTCCCTCCATTAAGTACACCAAAAACTGTTTCTGGTAACAAGTCTGTTAAAGCAACTACTCCACCATCATCTCCACCAGTTTCAACCTCTATCTTTACTTGACCATTATTTGATTCTTGATTCTCCTCCTCGCAGCCAGCTAATAGTATAGAGAAGATACAGCTCCTACTAACAACTCAATGATGAACTCTCTCCTCATAATCCTTGTTAACAAAACAATATTTTAAAAAGTTTCTAAACATTTAATTTTTCAGGGGAATTAAAAAACCTAGATTTTTTCTACAAATGGTTTTTTAATCCAAGAACGTTATCCTACATAAAACCATGGGGAAAGAACTAGGATGAGATTAACTGTTAAGGATACTGATAGATGTATTGGCTGCCAGAGTTGTATGTTCGCTTGTAGTAGGAGACAAGGAGAAATAGGTTTTGCACATTCTAGGATAAATGTTAGATCCAAGGGTGGAATGGAGAGAGGATTCATAGTAGTAGTATGTAGAGCATGCAAGGATCCACCTTGTAGCAAGGTTTGTCCAACAAATGCTTTGAAACCTAGAGATAATGGTGGAGTAATACTTGATAGTAGTAGATGCATAGGTTGTAGAAACTGTCAGAATGCTTGTCCAATAGGAGCAGTATTCTGGAATGATGAGATAAACAAACCAATGATCTGTATACACTGTGGTTACTGCATAGACTATTGTCCACATGGAGTACTCACAATGGAGGAAACATAGGATGCAACCCAGTGATCCACTTAAAAACATTCTATACATCGATCTCACAGAGAAAGAATACTGGGTGGAGGAGAAACCAGAGTTATTCCAAAACTATCTAGGTGGAACAGGTGTAGCAATCAAACTACTCATAGAGGAATGCCCAGAGGGATGTGATCCATTATCCAAGGATAACCCAATAATACTAGCAGTGGGGCCACTCACAGGTTTATACCCATTTGCATCTAAAACAGTAGCATTGTTTAAATCACCACACACAGGGAACCTAGGGGAGAGTCATTGTGGTGGACGAAGCGCTATAGCTATTAGAATGGCTGGATATGGAGCAATTGTTATAAGAGGATCCAGTGACACACCAATATACCTAGCAATACATGGAGATAAAGTATATTTTAGAGATGCATCAGCACTATGGGGTATGCAGAATAGTTTCACAGTAGGACGGATAATAAGAGAGAATGAACCCAATGCAGGTTTAAGAAGTATAATGCGTATAGGTGGAGCAGGAGAGAAACTAGTAACATATGCATGTGTAACCTCTGAAACCTATAGACACTTCGGTAGACTAGGACTAGGAGCAGTATTCGGTAGTAAGAAACTCAAAGCAATAGTAGTATCCGGTAAACGCTCTCTGCCAATAGAGGATAAAAAAGAGTATCGTAGACTCTACGATGAAATCTATCATAAAGCTATAGAATCAGAGGTTATGAGGAAATACCATGATCTTGGAACAGCAGAGAATATAATTAATCTAAACAAACTAGGTGCACTACCAACTAGAAACCTACTATATACTCAGTTAGAGGATGCAAATGGTATATCAGGTGAAACACTTGCAAGTCAATACCTTGGGCGTAGACTGGCATGCTCTCATTGCCCAGTTGGATGCATACATATAGCAGCACTTAGAGAACCCTATGAGGATGAACCCTACTTCTATAAAACCTCTATGATATCATATGACTACGAATTAATCTATGCATTAGGAAGCATGCTTGGAGTAACCAATGCACATGATCTACTGAGACTCATTGATAAAATAGAAACCTATGCAATAGATGCAATGAGTACAGGTGTAACACTAGCGTGGGCTACAGAAGCACAGAGACAAGGAGTTATATCAGAGAGAGAAACAAATGGTTTAAAACTAGAATGGGGAGAAACCGAGGAGTATATCAAAGCAATTGAGTTCATAATAAAACAACCCAACGAGTTCTACCAAGCAATGGCTAGAGGAGTAGAATATGTCTCTACCACGTATGGTGGAAAAGAATATGCATTAGCCTTTGGTGGAAACGAGATGCCAGGGTATCACACTGGACCAGCTGCACACATAGGGTTCCTAATAGGAGCAAGACATAGTCACCTAGATAACGCTGGTTACAGTGTTGATCAAAAAATATTGATAGAGAAACAACTCTCACCAGAGGAACTAGTAGAGAAACTAATTGAAGAGGAAAGCTGGAGGCAGATACTATCAAGCCTAGTAGTATGTTTCTTTGCAAGAGGAATATACCAACTAGGAGTAGTAGAGGATACACTTAAAGTAATAGGTTTCAACATAGATAACCTAGAGGAACTTGGAAGAGAAATCCTAATGGAGAAGTATAGATTCAAAACCCGGGAGGGATTCAACCTAAGGAATCTAAGGATACCAAGGCGTATACTAGAGACACCAACAGCTATAGGAGAGATAGATGAAAACTATATCCATAGATCCATAGAGTATGCAGAGGAAACCCTGATTGGTGCAAAGAGATGAAACAAGGTTACATCTATGGAATCCTAGCAGTATTTCTATGGTCAACAGTTACATCAGCTTCTAAGATAACACTTAGACACCTAGATGTACCGCAGCTACTATTAATATCCTCCATAACCTCCATGTTAATTTTATTGCTCTGCTCATCTAGAAAACTAGGATATCTCAGAAAGTATAGTAGGAGAGACTACTTTTACTCATTACTACTAGGATTCCTCAATCCATTCCTCTACTACATAGTTCTCTTCAAAGCCTACTCCATGTTACCAGCATAAGAGGCACAAGCATTAAACTATACATGGCCTCTCATAGTTGTAATCCTCTTCATACCATTACTCAACCAGAGAATAACCCTATTAGAGATAATAGGTATGATAATAGGATTCCCAGGTGTAATACTTGTTGTAACACATGGAGAGATAGAGGTTTTATCTGGAGGAGAAACCCTAGGAGTACTACTAGCATTAACTAGCGCAGATATGGGTGATATACTGGCTTCTCACCATTAGATATAGCAAGGATGAAACACTTAGACTCCTCCTCAATTTTTCTTTTGGATTAATACCTATCTCACTACTATACCTTAAC
>CAZCPZ010000045.1:0-243 GCA_964499875.1 uncultured Thermoplasmatales archaeon
GATGTCTTCAATGGTGGTGTGTTGTTTGTTTTGTTTTGGGTTTAGGTGTGTGGTTATTCTATTATATATTTATTAGGGTAGTTTGATGTCTTCAATGCTTGTAGTTTATTTTTTTGTGGTTTTTTGGGGTTACTGGGGTAGTTTGATGTCTTCAATCTTGATGTGTTTTGTTTTTTGCTTATATGTGTAAGTAAAGTTTATATACTTTTTTGCAATATAGTATCATGGCAGAAGGAATAAAGG
>CAZCPZ010000045.1:253-8791 GCA_964499875.1 uncultured Thermoplasmatales archaeon
AAAGTTTATATACTTTTTTACCTTTTTACTTATTTGGTGGTATTAAAATGGTTGAGAGTGAGAGGTTGATAGTGGTTTATGATTTAGGAAGTGAGAATGTTAAGGGTTTAGATGAGAGTACTAAGAATATGGTTAGGAGTATTAGGGTAACTAGTATTAGGTTACTTCATAGTCTAGGGATTATGTGCACTCAGTCAGTCATTATTGTATCACCTAACAATATTTCTAGGGTTAATGAAGTCATTAGTAGGGTTAGAGAGTTATACGATAGAATTGATGATGATAGGATTAAACCTATTATAAAAGTACTTGGAATTAGTGAATCACAACAAACAGAATTACTAGAGTTTAGTAAAAGGTTACTACAAGATAGGGTTGATAGTGAGATTGATAGGATAAGTGATTTAATAGATGAATTAAGTACAATCGATGATGATAATGTACTTAGAAGATATAGGTATAACTTATCTAGGGTTAAGAGAGAGTTAGAGAGACTTTATAACAATGCTAGGGAATTGGGTTTAGAGATTCGGGACTTTAGGTATTTACTTGATTTGTATGATAGAGCTATTGACCTAACTTATTCTAGGTCATCAACTGGTGGTAGGCTATGGTAGAAGTGTCTTTTGGATATGAATATGAATTCTTTTATATAACTAGTGATGATAGGGTTATAACTGAATACCATTATACACCTAATCCAATAGCTAGGGTTAGGGGTTGGCATTGGCAAGGGGATTATACAGCGGGGTCAGAATTGAGTACACCAGTTTATACGAATATTGTTAGAGCTTCTAGAAATATTGATAGGCAATTTAGATGGTGGTTAAGTCGTAATGATGGTTATGCACCATACTTTTATACACCTAGAGGTTATTCACTTGGTCAGCACCATCATTATGGTTTACCAAGTAGGAGACTACAGTTTAGAGAGAAGTATCAGATAGCTTATGTAGTTAGTAGGTTTTACCCATTATTTAATGGTTTATATGCTAATCCAGTACCTAGTCATAGAGGTTTGACAAGTAGATTCTGTTATAGCATATCACAATTACATGGTACACCTATAAGTACTGACCATTATTGTGAGATAAGTGATTCTCATAATGGTACTGTAGAATTAAGACTTTTTGACGCTAATATTCCACAATTAGCATTATCAGTTACAACCTTTATAAAACCATTAGTTGAAAAAGCATTAGAAGAATATGAGAATGGTCATAGATATTACCGAGAGAGAATAAACACTAGGTTATATTCTAGAGAGAGGCGTAAAGCCTTAGAACATGGTCTTAGGAGACTTAACCTTAGACAGTATTTAACATTATATAAGGATTATGTAGGAGATATTAGGTTACCTAATCTTAATTCAGTTAAGGAAATATGGTATTTAGCTGTTAAGGAAAGATTAACACCATATGAATTGTATAAGAGGTTTATAGTAGATAATGGATATCCAAGATTTAGATACTGGTCAATCATGGTTAGTAACACATCTAAGTTTTTAGAGAATTACTTAGAGTTAATAGATGGCGAATATAGAGAGAGAATAGAAGAATGGATAAGTGAATCACATAGAATAACACATGTAAGTGATTTGATAGAGATTCTAGGAGAGGTTGAACCTAGAAGAATTGAGAGAGTTAGGAGAGTGGTTGAGAGAGTATTACCTAGAATAAGTTACCCATCTAGGAGATATGTTAGAGAGTTATTGAGTCAAGAAAATGGATTAACATATTTCTATATTAATAGGATATATGAAGTAGAAGGGTTAAGTCAAGATGAGGTTGTTAGGAGAATTGTTGAATTGGTTAATGAACATGGTGAAGGGTTTACCAATAAGATTGATGAACGTTATGTAGTAGAAGCTCCTGAAAGGTTTTATGTTATATGGATTAGACACCCTATAACTGATAATCCAGTTATTATAAGTACTATAGCTATACGTATAAGGACTGGGGAGATAAGTCATTTTGTAGTACATAGAAGGTATAGGGGTTTAGGATTAGGTAGAGCTATATTAAACGCTATTATTAGAATAGCTAGAGAGAATAATTTAAGTCAAGTGTATCTATGGGTTAAACATGATAATGTTACTATGCAGAATCTAGTTACTAGATTAGGATTCACTAGGGTAGATGATAATGGTCATAGTTATAAGTATGTTTTAAACCTATGAAGGTGGTATAGATGTGTGGTATAAGTGGTTTTATAGGTAAATATGCGATTAGTAAGGTTATGGATATAACGATTAATCAGATTGATAGGGGGGTATCGAGTACTGGAATAGCATACATATATAATAATAGTATAAGGATAGTTAAGGATACAGTAAACCCAATTGAGTTTAGTAAGAGGTATGGGAGTCTAAGGTTTTTAGATGTTGATATTGCGATTGGTCATAATAGAGCTCCTAGTAGGGGGTTAATATCCTATGAAAATGCACACCCATTTTTAAGTTGTAATGGAAGTTTTGCTTTAGTACATAATGGTACAGTATTCTTTAGAGATAATTATAATAGGATTAAAAACCTACTTATTGAACATGGTCATAAGGTTAAAGGCGAAACAGACTCAGAATTAATAACCCATATCCTAGAGGTTTATAAGAATAGAATAGGCGACTGGGTAAATGCTATAGAAGAATGGTCTAGAGACTGGTTAAGTGGTGCTGTACTTATTCTTACACATGAAGGTAAAATCTATGGTGTAAGGAATAACGATAATCCTTTAGTAGTTGTTAAAAGTGGTGGTAACATCTATTTAGCTAGTGAGTTAGAAGCTATCCTACCATTAATTGATGAATATGAATATGCATTAACACCTAGTGATTATGTGGTTGTAGAAGTAAGTAAGAATAATGTCATATTCTATGGAGACTTTAAAAAAGCTCGATTAGAAGAATCGTATCATAGATATTGGTATAAGAGATTTTATAAGAGGTGGTATAGATGATATTGGATAAAATCCTATCCTTATTTTTAAACCCCATTTTATTAATGATACTTTTTATCTTTTTGCTTGTGGTTGGTGTTTTGGTTTTTATGCTTTATGATTCTGATTGTTAACCTTTTTTTATTTTATTCTTACATGTGTAAGAGAATTTAATAGGTCATTTTGGTTGTTTTTTCTTGGTTTGTAGTCAGTCATACTTCTTTTTTAGTATCTTGATAATGTAAACAAAATTTACATAAGTTGTAAATGGAGATTATCGAGTAATTTTATAGTTTTGCTTGATTTTATCGAGTAGTTTTATCTCTTATTTTCCACTATGTTGTATATACCATCTTATCATAGGAAATACGAAGAACAGTTAGGTTAGTTGTTTACCAATTGTTTCCGAAATGTTTACCAATGGTGAAGAGTTAATTACTCCAAAATGGAGTAATTGCATTACATGTGTAACTTAATTCTTCTTCAAGTGGTTTCTTTCTTCCGAGTGTTTGCTATATAAAAGTTTAAATACCACTTTACTGTTTTATATTATTAGAGGTGTTTTATATGGAGACTAATGAGATTATCGAGATGGTTAGAGAGTGGAAATTTAGGAATGATAAGGGAAGATGTGCCTTCTGCGGTTCAGAGCTTCCAAGAGCTGTGATTGATGCTACATATGTACCTACTGATAGAACTCGTCTAGTGATTAAAGCCCTTAAGATGCTTGACAACATGCCAGAGGATTTAAGAGATTATCTAATGAAACATGGTATAGCTGTGTGTGTTAAACATGCTCTATAATCCTTTTTAATTTTTTTTATGGTGGTTTATATGATTTATTTGAAGTGTTCGAGATGCGGGTATGTATGGTGTAGTAAGGAGTATTACTTGTGTACGCAAGTTTTTTTAGTTGAGCTTCAATGTCCGAGATGTGGAGGCACGAGTTTGATGTGTAGTCATGACGGTGTAGAGTGGGAGTTTATATAGCTTACACATGTACCCCGATGATGACCCTCCTTAACGCCTACTTCGAGGATGATGAGTCCCTCTCGTGCTGAGGGGGTTAAAGGTTTATATACTACTTTATGAATATTATATTGTGGTGGTTTAAATGTATGGTAAGATGTTTTCGAGAATATGGTTTAGGATTGAGGCTAGACGTAGGGATTTATGGCTTTATGCTATTAAGCAGTTGAATAAGATTATTGATACGATTGATGGGAAACTTAGGGATGACTTGAATAGGTTGGCAGACGACTATAACGTGGTGCTTTTACTAGGTATCGAGAAGTATAGGGATGATATAATGGATATGAGACCGATGTTCTATGTACTTGCTAAGGTCGAGGATAAAAACATTTTAAAGTATTTTATCGAGGATTTAAAGAAACTGCTTGGAGATGGATGGGATAACGGCAGATTCGGATGCAGAGTAGTTAAACTTCCACCAGCATACTACAAGTATAAATATGGAAGCAAAGCAGATGAAGTCCTTAGAGAGCTTAAGAAGGTGATGTAATTAGAGGGCTTAGGAAAATTTAGTTGGATTACATATGTAACCTTTTTATCACATTTTGTGATATATTGTATCAAGTTGTGTTATAGTATCTCATTTTGTGATATGTTTTTCATTTTGTGAGATTTTTTTCCAAATGGGGAAAACTTTTTCTATGAGAGAAAAGAAACTTTTTTATATATTGGAGAGAGGATTTTCCTATGAGAGAAAAAAAACTTTTCTATAGGAGAAAAAATAAGTTTTTCTATTTTTTTATATTTTAATTCTATTTTATTATTTATTGAAGCGAATGGTATATACTTTATATACTATATACTTATATAGAAGTACTATTTTGTAGTATATATTTCATATACTAAGTTTACAAATGTAAAATTTACTGCAATGTTTCAATGGTCTCGATTTTAAATATAAAAAAATAGAAACAAGAAACTTTTATATCGTAGAAAAAAAACTTTTCTATGGGAGAAAAAAATAAAATTTATATATTGCTTCCATTATATTATCTTATGCAATGACTAGATATGGATTATCCTTTGAAAAAGTTACGACGGTTATATTAAGACATTTCCGAGAAAAGAATAATATTGATAGCTATGAACTTGCCGAGATATTAGGCGTTTCACCGAGTACAGCATATAAATGGCTAAGGCTATTTGCATTAAAATATTCTGATAATGTAGAGTATAAGCGAGGAGTACTTATCCTAGTAAAACCATTTTCAGAAGAGGATATTCCACTTGAGCTTAGGTATGAGGCACAGAAGAAGACCATAGAATCACTTAGAAAAGCTATGAAGGAAAAGGAGCGTATTCTCAAGAAGCTGAAGGAGAACCACCTAACCCACCTTGAGAGAGCACTTCTAGAGCAGAATCTTGAGGAAGCAGAGAAGATAATAAAGAAGATGAAGGAAGAACTATCTAAATAGGTGGTTACACATGATTGAGGAAATAGCAGACTCTGGATGCCTAGAAGACTGTGAAAAACATTGGATACCATTTGAAAAATGCTATAAATACTGTCAGAATCACTCAGAATTTAAGATTCCAGAAGACCCAAAGAAGCTGAATGAAATGGCGATGGAGCTCGACATCCATCCAGTCTGCATCCTATGTACTTACACATGTAAACAACCATACTCGTGGTGGAGCTTCCAAATGCCTCCACAAGAATATTGTAGTAGATTTGAGGAGAGGCGATTAAAAGATGTATAAAGTAATATTATGTCCAAACTGTGGAAACGTATTTATGAGCGAGGCACGTAGAACCGTGAGATGCCCATACTGTAAAAAACACTTCTACATAAAGCGACTAATCCGAGATGGATATCTACTCAAAAAATCATATAGCTGGGATGAGGCACACAACTACCTACTAAGTGTAACAAGCAGAAAAAAAGGTTGATAAAACAAGGAAACTAATGAGAACATACTCAATCCAAGAAGATACTCAACCAAATCCCCAATAAACTTTTTGACTCTCTCCCCACGTCTCTTTCTATACCTATACATAAACTCAATCAACTCATAAAACAAGAATAATATAAATATAACTGGATATACACATGTAAACAAACCAGCTATAAAATGCAGTACACTAACCTTATCATCGAAGACCTCAATCTCCATACCATAAACATATATATAAATAAATAAGGATATACTTTTTGAAATGAAGTTCATAGATAGAATTAAATTTAGAGACTTCTTAGGATTAATCGGTCAAGCAGAGATAATTATACTATGGATACTGCAAGGAGCTGGAGTAATCCATCAACTACCAGAGAATGTAAACGGAGCATTAATAGTAATATTCACATTAATATTCCAATTCTACTTCCGTAAAAAACCTAAAGAATCTCAGACTGGAAAATAAAGGTTTAAATACCATATTACCTATTTATATCTTGATGACATATGGATGACAAAATAGTTATACGTATTAGACTCGATAAAACAATCTATAGAAGAGTATGGAGAGAAGCATATGAACAAGCGATAGAGACAGACAAATCCCCCAAAGGATTATTCGGGTCAATAATCCAGAAAGCAATAGAATATGCCATAGAGAATGACATTAATATAGACGTTAATAGAGAGTACAAAGATACTATACAGACATCAATAAAAATACCGAGAGAATTAAGGAAAAAACTACTTGAAGTAATTCTAGATAAGTATGGAAGTAAATACGGTATGCTCACACATGTAATCAACCAAGCAATCGAACAATACCTCTTAAAGAATGAGGTGAAACAGTAGATGAAGCTAAGAGTATATTTCGGTAGCCCTACATTATTAAGACATAAAATACTGGATGATGAATATGTAGTAATAGCAGTACCAAGTGGAAAAGAATCAATGGTTGGAATAGGCGTTAAAAAAGAGGAGATGAAAGAACTTCTAAAGACTATGAATAAAATATTAGGTGGGGAATAATGCCTACAGTAAATCCAGTTATAAACAATGTATATGAAGCAACAGACAAATTCCTAAAATACCTTAGAGACATAAGTAAGAGGGGAATAAAATATAAGGTGAGGAAGGTAATAAAGGAGAACAACGCAAGACACAGACTAATAATAGTAGAGGAATGGAGAGGAAAATGGAAGGCGAGAACAATAAAATTCTATCTAATATACGTAAGGAAATGGTTTGAAACATTCAGTAAATACTTCAACATAAACTCACTAGGCACAAGCATAAGACTAGACATCCTAGAAAGACTATATAAAACAGACGTAGATTACATAGTAATAATACATAAGACAGACGGAATATTCCTAATAAAAACCGATGACTTCTACCTACTAGCAATAAACAACAACTGGATAAGAACACCAGAGAAAACTGGAGAGACACTAGCAAATATACCGATAGAATATCTTACACATGTAGGTAGATAACCATGAGGGAAAGCAAATCCCTAATCTACCTAGTTAGACTATCCACCACAGCAATGATAAACAAAGAAATATATAAAGCCACCAACCGTAGATTCGGATATTACATATATACATTAATAGAATGGATTACCTCAATACCCCTAGCAATACTAATACTGCTAAACAGAAGGAAATTCCAACCAATAATATTAAATAGAGTTAAAGAAACAATATTCTATTTTGCACTAATATATCTGCCAGACTCCCTATTCAGAAAAGTATATGAAGAACTAAGGGAGATAGAGGTGTATCCAAATGCCTAAAACATTCTACATAAACAAGGAGAAACCGATGAGACACCTACTTACAACTGGAAGAGTCTATATACTTAGACAGAGGAAAATAGATGAGGGAATAGCACAGCTAAAATCAAAGCTACCCCAATACAAAAACATAAACAAGAAGATTCAAGTCAAATTCGTGGAAGAACTATGGAGTCCCGCAGAGCTACTTACATATGTAAACCAATCTGGATACCACAGCATACACCAATGGATTAGAGAGGAAGGTACTAAACGCTATCTATATAAAGTTACCATCATCTAAATAAAAAGTTTAAATACTACTTTACCATTTTTATTACATGGTGAATAACATGCCAATCACATGGAAACCAATCCCCGTACCACAAGAAGTACATGCAGTAGTAAAGACCCAATCAGAAAGAGAAGGTTCTGCAATGTGGAAAATAGTTGTAAAAGCAATAGAACTATACACCACACTCCAAAGAAAACATTGGAATATAGATGTCAATCCAGATGCACAGAAGATAGACCGTCTAGCATGGTACATATATAAACTAACTGCATCAATCGGAGCATACCGTGAATCCCCATCAATGAAGAGAAGGAGACTAATAGAAAAGACGCTAGAGCAAATAAGAGAGAGAATAGGAGTAGATACATCGGAGCTAGAGCTTGTAATCGAACAATACTTCAAGAAACCTCTTAGACAAAATAGAACACTCCTAAATGAAACAACCAAAAAACTAATTATAAATATGATAATAAAGGAATTAGGTGGTGAGGAATAAAAATGAACCCATTTCTAACGCTTTTCGAAATGATTATTTTTTATCATGTAATCCTATATATAATAATAGGTATATTAGTCGCACCATTCCTAATACTAGGAGTAATCT
>CAZCPZ010000046.1:0-8672 GCA_964499875.1 uncultured Thermoplasmatales archaeon
AATGCTGCAACATTAAAGGATTCTTGCAATAAATGGGGAGGTTTAAAAGATTCTTTTCTTTCTTCACCTAGTCCATATAGTGTGAGAAAAGGACAATCTACCTTCTCTAGTATTTTATCTCTTATGACATACACCATTTTCCCCAGAGTTTCTAATCTTCCAGCACATGATGAAATTATCATGAATTTAGGTGTACTCGGTAGCAATTCGAGACTTTCATCAACGGCGTTTATTAGACTTTCACCGGTTGCCAAAAAGAATTCTATGTTGTCATTTACTATATCATGTCCAACTAAAAGATATTCACCCAAAAAAGATGCTACCGGATAGGGATGTAAGGTCCCATCTTTTTTATGATAACATCCAATTGGTAAAAAAGGAGTGATTCTGTGTATATTCTCGTCAGTAATAATATCACGTATTATACCTGTTTTTTCAAAAAAAACATCGACCGCAGGCCTGTTATCAAGACTTTTAATAACATAATTCCAGTTTTCTGTCTTTGTTACTTTGACTTTTTTGCCTGTAGGAATTAAACCATAGCTTGTTTTGACATGAACAGATAAATCTGTACTTATTCCAATAGTAACTACTGAATTTTCGTATATATTTTTTCCATAGAATTGAAAATGATTTAAATATTTATTATCATCGTTGCTGGAAATACCTATAAGGGAGCATTCTACCATATCCTCACAAAGAGATTGCAATACTTCACTTTCTCTTCCAAGTCCAATTTGGTATATCCTGGTTGATATATTTGTTAATCTAGATAACAATTTTGATAATCTTTTGTCAGTAATTATCTTTAAAGTTCCAAATTTTTCTGAACGAGGTAGGGTTGGTCCAGAAATTACTACAAATAAAAACTTGTTATCGAATTTACTACTTTTAATCCTCGCCTTTATCATTCTAGAGGCGGCTTTTCCTGCTTTTCGAGGGTTACGTTTTGTATTATGTCCAATACCAACAGCTACATCCATATTTGGATATGAAACAGCCAGAGATGTAACTCCTCTTGTAAAGCATCCATAATTATTCATAAATCCAGCTACGGTTCCACCGATTAATGGAGTTCCTTCTGGTAGGACCTCCCAGACGCCGTTTAGGAGTTCCTGAAAACCGCCGTACTTCTCATAGTGGATGGTGGAGAATAACAGGAAGAACTTAGGTTTCTCCCCATCAAGTTTCTCCAAAGCAGTCTCTGCTACCTCTCTACCTGCTTCTCTTGCATCCCACTTCCTAGATAAACCCACTCCTGCTTTTAACTCACTATGCATGACTCCTCCCTTTTCAGAATCTCAATAATCTCTCTACGAGCATTCTCCATCTCAACCTCAATGAGACCCTTATTCGCTAGAGAGGGAATAATCGCTACTAGAGCATTCTCAGTCTCAGGTATAACAAAGAATAAAACTGAGTGATCCTTCAACCTAAACTCCATTACATCTAAACCAACACTAGTATACTCCTCGATTATACTGAAAACATTCTGCATAGCACTAGATACAATATCCCATACATCCATGATTTTCTGATTAAACTTACTAGTATCAGGCATCACACTAACCATGTTTCTCCTAGCGATCATACAAGCATATATATCATCAAGCCTAAGTAAATCCTCTAAAACCTCCAATAGAGGATCATCACCATTCATACAAGAAACCTCCTATCAAACTTTTTTCCACCACCAGCATCCCATCCAACCCTAGGGCAGATGAATTGGTAACAATTCTCAACATAAAAATCTATCGATATAATTCTCATCCCCCTATGTCTTCTTCTATAAAAACAATAGTTTTTATATCCCCCTCTCAACATTTACATTCATCTAAAATAGTCCTAAAGGGATTGGGGATGGGAGAAGAAAGGAAGGATTCAAGGGGAAACCTACTAATAGTACTAATAATAGCAGGAATTTTTGCACTAGGAGTTCTAGGATATATACTACTAGTGGAATCAATACATGAAGAAAATAAACCTCAAAATATTCCTCTTCTACAGCAACTAAGAAAAGAGGTAACAGAGGAACTCAAAGAATTTAAACTCCATAAAATACTGAAACATCGAGACTTGGTTCTAAGAAGAGAAAACTTCACGCAGATATCAAGGTATCAAAAATATGTTACACCAAGTGACCCAGTAGTATTAGACTATATAGCTACACACCATATCACCTCTATAGAAGATGCATACTATAGAGCAGTAAGTTGGATATGGGTATCAGATCAAACACTACATGGTAAACCAGAACTCTGGCTTCTACCGGCTGTATTCATAAGAGATACACCTAGTTACCCAACGAATCCTGTACCTGGAAACATTGTTAGTGACTGTGAATCACAAGCCTATACACTAGTTTCAATACTAGAAGCAATAGGTGTACCCAAGGAGGATGTTAGAGTAGTTGTAGGTGAAGTAAACTTCTCTGGTGAAAAAGGTGGACATGCATGGGTGCAGATATATAAAAACGGGGATTGGGTAGAGTTAGAAGCAACCTCTGGTCCCTTCTGGGATGATGATAACCATAAACTTGTGAATAATAAGGGATTCCCATTCAACTTCTTCGAAACACATCCATATCCAGTTGAGGAATACTGGGCTTTCTTCAACGATAAATACTATTATAATCCTCATAATGGTAAACAAAGCCTGGGTTTACCACCACACTGGCTTACACAATAACTAGTATTCCCTAATGGAGAAACTCTTAATCCTATCTCTAGTTTTCACAACTGAATATAACACTCCATTGAGATAATAGTTAAGCCAATCTGTGATATCACCAAGTATATTAGATAAATCCACTGTGAAACTAGAGTATGCAAGATAACCCTCAGCGTAATCTCCGAGACCAGTTACCTCCATACTCTCCCTATCTATATAACGGAGATACCCATAATATCTTCTACTATCCATGGCATAATAATCATCAATGGAAAAAACTTGTTTACTATCAAAACCCCTAGTGTAGAGTATAAGCATAGAGAGAAGCCTTGCTATCTTCCCATTCTCCTCATTAAAAGGTTGAATCCTCATTATCTCATAGTGAGCTACTCCAGCAACAATTACTGGATGAAAAATATTTGACTCAAAATTCAACCACTCTAAGAATTCATCTATCAAAAAATGAACTCTGATAGAGAGAGGTGGAACAAGTAGTATCTCACCTGTATAGTCATCTCTAATAAACAACTCAGTATCCCTATAAGAAACACTCCAATCCTTATACCCCAGTAGATCACTATACAATTTTAATAGATCAAATCTACTCACTGCTCCATTTCTATGATACTCATCTAGATTCTCGAGGATATACAAGTAGTTTAAAACCTCTTTTTCCTCCTCATCTCTAGCTACAAACTCTCCTTCATCTATTAACCTCCTTATATCCTCTCTACTCAAGGAGTTACCATCTAAGTAAGTCGAGGCATAGATGTTATCAAGTAAAACTTCTCTTCTAAGATAAGACTCTAACTCTGCTGAGAGTGAATTAAAAACTTTTTCTCTCAGCACTGATAAATCCACCAGCGTATTCACCAACTCATTGGTGTAAACAAAGATGGGTTGAAACAAACCAAAACCCCCTTCCCTATAGATATTTTTGTATATCATCCTTTATATCATCTTCTAAATTTTTAAGAAAACTAGATTTCAACTAGTCTCTCATCCAGTAGTATCTCAGCAGTCCACCTAGCAGCATTACCACTAACACTTGTACATTTATCCACATGAGCACCTAGTCGCTCAAACTCCTCATAATCATTCTTATCAAAGAAATTAAAAGTTCTACCAAATAACCTCAAATGTATATCCCTACATATAGGGGAGCCATACTCCGCTACAAACCTATCATAAAGCATCTTACTATACTTGAAAACCCTCCTCTTCCTATCACCTCTAGAGAAAGCCTCATAGGTTCTACCAACCACTGAGCTTATAGCGAGTAAACCACCGATGAGTGCCCCGCATGTACCATGTGTAGATAGAGATGTTCCACCAGCCATTGCATCTGCTGCTTGAATAGTCTTCTCATCTCCTACACCTATTACTTCTCTTAGAGCTGATAAAACACATTGAGGACAACCACCACGCTCTGCTTCATATCTAAAAGCTAACTTGTAGACTCTATCCAAGATTTCTTCTCTACTCATCTCACTATAAACCTCTTCCATATTGTGAGACACACTCCTCTACATGAAATAGGGATTCACCGTAATTTATCTTACTCTCCCTGTTCATCCTCCCTAAAAAAGTTATCTTAATAATAATGGTTTTCACTCTAAAATTTTGATGATTAAAACAATCTCAATAACAACCAATAAAACAACACAACTAGTTGATATAACAGATAAAGTAGAAAAGGTAGTTAAAGATACACAGGTAAAGGAAGGACTACTAGTACTATATACTCCACATACCACCGCTGGTATACTAATAAACGAGGGAGCAGACCCTGATGTACAACTAGACATATTGGATACTCTAGAGAGGCTAATACCAAGAAAAGCAAACTATAGACACCTAGAGGGGAATAGTGATGCACACATTAAATCAACACTCATAGGTTGCTCCACCACTATTATAATAGAGAACTCAAAGCCCTTACTTGGAACCTGGCAGAGGATCTTCTTCTACGAGGGAGATGGACCAAGGAATAGAAGGGTGTATGTGAAACTTATTTCAACTAAATAAAACATACACATAAAACATGCTATACTACATCCATGGATACCTCTCAAATCCTGATAGTGCAAAGGGGCAACTCTTCAAAGAAACACTACAAGCATACCCCATCAGATACAGGACTTGTAAACCAGAAGAAATAGTTGTATCAGAATGCCTAGAGAGGATAAGTGAAACCATCAAGGAGGATAAAGAGGTTACACTAATAGGTTCATCATTCGGTGGATACCTAGCAGCAGAAACAGCTCTCAACCATGATAACATTAAAACCCTATTCCTACTAAACCCAGCTATAATCCCTCCACATATGGATATATCAACTATCCATGGTATGCCAGAGAGAATACTAAGGGGTATGCAAGATGAGACACTCTTCACAACAAAGATACCAGCGGATATCTATATAATACTAGGTACAGAAGATGAGATTGTACCAAACAACTGGGGTATAACCTTTGCAAAAGCACAAGAAGCACACGTAATTTTTCTACATGATGATCATAGATTCTCAGAGAACCTCTATAAACTACCATCTATAATCTCAGAGAACCTTAAGATTCATCTTCAACCTCTAAAGATCAAGGATTGAAAGTAGTTATACAAATTCATAGGGGTTTACTGAGAAATAGTATCTTTGAAGAAAGGAAAAAAACCTTAGATACCCTCTAATTACAAAATCACCAACGATAAAAGAATACTCTATTTTTAACCCCTATTATATTCAACCAAAAGAGTTAACCATGGTTTAATATTTACCACTCAGGTATGGAGGATATATGGATTGAGAAGTATCGACCTAGAACTCTTGATGAAATCGTTGGTCAGAAAAACATTGTTGAGAGACTGAAATCATATGTTAAAACCGGGAATCTACCGCATCTAATATTCGCTGGACCAGCTGGTACAGGTAAAACTACTTCCGCATTAGCACTATCCAGGGATCTCTTCGGTGATACATGGAAGCAAAACTTTATGGAACTCAATGCAAGTGATGAGAGAGGTATAAATATTATACGTGGGAAAATCAAGGATTTCGCTAGAATAGCACCTCTTGGAGATGTACCATTCAAGATAATATTTCTAGATGAAGCTGATGCACTCACACCTGATGCACAAGCAGCTCTTAGG
The DNA here is from genome assembly GCA_964499875.1 of uncultured Thermoplasmatales archaeon. Classification (GTDB taxonomy): domain Archaea; phylum Thermoplasmatota; class E2; order DHVEG-1; family DHVEG-1; genus B44-G15. The sequence goes on from CAZCPZ010000046.1 coordinate 5,818, forward strand.
AGAACAATGGAGCAATACACCAGGATTTGTAGATTTATATTATCCGTAAACTATTCATCCAAGATAATTGAGCCTATACAATCCAGGTGCGCCATCTTTAGATTCACACCCCTAAAGGATGAGGATATCAAGAAATACTTAAGGAGGATTGCACAGAGAGAAAACCTAGAGATTACTAGTGATGGATTAGAAACCCTTATATTTGTATCACGAGGAGATCTTAGAAGAGCAGTTAATCTACTGCAGATGAGCGCCTCTCTTAGTAACCATATCACTGCTGATCTATTATATGAGGTTAGCTCAATAGCTAAACCAGAGGACATTAGGAAGCTACTAGCAACTGCTTTATCTGGTGACTTCTTAGCAGCTAGGAATCAATTATATGATTTATTATTGAAGCAAGGTGTGAGTGGAGAGGATCTCATCAAGCAGATACATCAACAAATCTATGATCTACCAATCTCAGAGGAAAGCAAGATAAAACTTATAGAGAAAACAGGGGAGATAGAGTTTAGACTAGTAGAGGGTAGTAATGCTCATATTCAACTAGAGACACTACTAGCATTCCTTGTTAGAGAGGGATCTAGAGGTGTTTAGTGATAAACTCATCAACTATCTCCTCTAACTCTTTTAGTGTTTCTTCTCCAACATCGTATCTCACTCTAATGATTGGTTTATCAGGTTTTATAATCCTAGTTAAATCTATAGGTGTACCACTTACAACAACTTCTGCATCTGATCGATTAATGGTCTCCTCTAGTTCCTCCATCTGTTTCTTACCATAACCCATTGCTGGTAGAACCTTTGATAGATGCAGGTATTTCTCAAAAGTCTTTTTTATTGATCCAACAGCATAGGGTCGTGGATCAATAATCTCCTTTGCATTATACTCATTTGCTGCAACAGTAGCTGCTCCATAGGGCATGCTTCCATGTGTAACTGTTGGTCCATCCTCTATAACTAGTACTCTTTTGCCAGTGATCTCCTCTCCATTCTCCGCAATCACAGTTGAGATTCCCTCTATAATCCTAGCATCTGGGTTAACCTTCTTTATATTTGATCGAACAACCTCAATATCCTCCCTCTTAGCAGTGTTAACCTTATTTATAATAACTACGTCTGCTGATAAAGTATTTACACCACCAGGGTAGTATGAGGTTTCATGCCCTGGTCTATGTGGATCAGCTAGGGTTATAAATAAATCAGGTTTATAGAATGGAAAATCATTGTTCCCTCCATCCCATATTATAATATCTGCTTCTTTCTCTGCTTCTCTGAGAATCTTCTCGTAGTCAACACCAGCATAGATGATGCCACCCATATCAATATAGGGCTCATACTCTTCTCTCTCCTCAATGGTACAATTATATTTATTTAGATCCTCATAGCTTGCAAACCTCTGAGCTACTTGCTTCGTTAAATCAGGGTCGTAAGGCATAGGGTGACGTATTGAAACCACTTTTAGATTCCTCTCTCTTAGAATCCTAAATATATTCCTTGAGATCTGGGATTTACCACATCCTGTTCTAACAGCGCATACAGCTATAACGGGTTTCTTAGAGACTAGCATAGTACTATTTGGACCTAGCAGTAAAAAGTTTGCTCCAGCAGAGTTAACTATAGCGGAACGCTCCATAACATAACTATATGGTACATCACTATAAGCGAATACTACATCATCAACATCATACTCCTTTACTAATCTAGGTAAATCCTCCTCAGGGTAAATAGGTATACCCTCTGGATATAATGACCCAGCTAACTCAGGGGGATACCTTCTACCAGCTATATCTGGTATCTGAGTAGCAGTAAATGCTACAACCTCATAATCTTCTTTATCCCTAAAATATACATTAAAATTATGGAAATCTCTACCCGCTGCTCCCATTATTATAACTCTTCTACGCTGTCTACTACCCATATAGTATAACCTCCGCCGAAACTCGGAAACTAGTTTATCTTTAAAGAGTTTTCCAAACCTATGTCTCCTCGTATTTCCTAGCAACTTCTTCAGCTACCTCTAAAGTAGAATTGTTTCCACCGAGATCATAAGTCTTCACTTTCCCTTCCTTGATAACTGTTGCAATAGCATCCTCTAATCTGCTAGCTTCATCCTTCTCCCCTAGCCAGTCAAGCATGAGTTTAACAGATAGAAGCATAGCAGTCGGGTTAACCTTATATTTACCTGCATACTTAGGTGCACTACCATGTGTTGGTTCAAAGAGTGCATAGTCATCACCTATGTTACCACTTGCAGCAAATCCGAGGCCACCTACTAGTTGCGCTGCGAGATCAGAGATTATATCACCAAACATGTTGGATGCCACTAGTACGTCATAATCCTGTGGATTCTTAACCAGCCACATACACATAGCATCAACATTTGCTTCTCTAAACTCTATCTCTGGGTACTCCTTCGCTATCTCCCTAGCCTCCTGCATCATCATACCACTAGTCTCCCTAATCACATTGGGTTTCTCCACTAATGTAACACTCTTACGGTTATGCTCCCTTGCATACTCAAAGGCTTGACGAACAATGTTTCTACAAGCCTTCCTTGTGAAGATCCTAGTTGAAATCGCTATTTCATTGGGTGATACGGAGGAGAACTTCTTCATGTTCGGATGCAATGATAAAGCCTTGAAAACCTCCTCTGGAACAGGATGAAACTCTACTCCAGCATATAACCCCTCAGTGTTTTCTCGAAATACCACTAGATCAATATCATCCCTATAATTCAAGGGGTTACCCTCAAAAGCCTTGCAGGGTCTAAGATTAGTATGGAGATTCAATAGTTGCCTTATGCGAACAATGGGGCTAGAATACACAAAACCTTTTCCCTGTAACTCTGGTGC
>CAZCPZ010000047.1:0-8443 GCA_964499875.1 uncultured Thermoplasmatales archaeon
AAAGTTATCTTCTCTTTAACACCTGGTGGTAGTGTATGTATTACTCTACTGGATTCCTCAATAGGTGTTGAGGAATCTTGCTTATAGAAACCTGCTTCTACTCTTATATCTCTAGCTACTTCTATACCCATGTTTCCTACTATCACCTCTGCTTTAACAAAACTACCATAGGGTGAGTCACGGTATATCGTGATGGATTGATTCCTCCAGCTATGTAATGGAATGGGTTTATCCACCACTTGGTGTACAGTTACATTTTTTTCTCCCAAGTACTCCCCTGGTATCTCCCCTAATTCGTAGTGTTCCGTAGTTGTCTCAAGATAATAATATCCATCTATGTATCTATCATTGGATAGATTCTCCTCAATATTTACTCCTACAGCCATATGAGAGGGGAACCTTAATAGTGATACATCATAGTTCAGCAGCTTCAGTATAGCAGCTGTTAGAATAGATTTATCCTCACAGTCTCCTCCTCCACCATGGGTGAATAAGGTTTCCACTGGGTAAAAGGGGTATTCTACTGTTCCATTCTCAGCATCCTCTCTATATGGTAGATGTTGAACAAAGGATGCAACAAGGTTTACAAGTTCTACTCCATCCGATTTATATCCTCTGAGTTTATCAGCAAGCATTCTAAGGTAATTATCGTCGTATGGATCAAATATGTAGACACTGTAATCCTCATAGTATATCCTATCTAAACTATTGTAGTATTCATGTAATGGTTCCGCTGAAGGTATCTTGATGCTTCTACGTATATGTCTATACTGCCATGTGAAGGTTTTAGTTGATATTATCCTACTTGGATTCAGGTTTATATTCATCTCCCCTATTACGTTACCTTTTAAATCTATTAAACTGAGGGTTCCCTCTCCAGTTGGTATACTCTGGTAGAATATACAGGTTATTTCCCCCTGTTTAAAAGATGATATAGCAACTGGTAGACATCTACCATCATAGTATTCTCCATCTTCCTTTATTCTAGCAATGTGTGGGTATATAGGTGCTTCTCCTTTATTGAAGCATTTAAGTGTTATGTAGGCTAGTATGTATTCTCCCTTGTCTCTCCACCAGAATTCTTCTTCTGAGAATAAAACGATGTTAGGTGGTTGGAAACTAAAGGTTTTCTTGAAAACCTCTGTGTCTGTTGAATCAAACACTTTTAATGTATACTCACCTTGTAGATGCTCTTTATACTCTCCTATAGCTAGAGTAGTGTTGTTTTCCCCATGGAATACTATCGTTGAATCTACTACTCTATTATCTGGAGAGAAGATCTTTATTACTGTAGATGAGGTTGTATCAAAACTTATCCTTATAGAAGGAAATCCTTCTTCATCTACTATCTCATAGGTTTTGAGAGTAAAACTCTCAAGGAATGGTATAGGAATTATGCATCCCTCTATAATGGAGAATAAGCTTAGGAGTGTTATAGAATAAAATATGTATTGTTTCATCTTTGAGATGCAGCTATAGCTGCTAGTTTCTCCTCTATTACCTTCCCAAGTCTCCTTATCCCTTCTTCGATTTTGTCATTACTTGCATATGAGAAGTTTAGTCTCATAGATCTAGCTCCTCCTCCATCAACATAGAATGCTTTACCATGTACATAAGCAACTTTGTTTTTAATTGCATCTAGGAACATTACTTCTGTATCGATACCTTCTGGTAGCGTAACCCATGCAAACATTCCGCCTTTTGGTTTATTACACTCATATCCATCGGGGAAGTATTTCTCTATAGCGTTCATCATAATATCTCTTTTTGGTTTATAGATTTCACATATCTTTAGTATATGTAAATCTAGGCTTCCTCTCCTCATGAATTCACTTGCAATATACTGTGTGAATGTATTGGTGCATAGATCTAGAGCTTGTTTACATATCACCATCTTCCTGGTTAATTCCTCTGATGCTATAGTCCATGCTAACCTGAAACCTGGTGCTAGTATCTTTGAGAATGTTGATATGTATATCACTCTACCTTCATCATCAAAGGCTTTTATAGGTCTAACATGATTAGTGTCATAGGTTAACTTACCATATGGGTCATCTTCAACGACTATTAAATCATAATCATTGGCGATATCTATAAGTTGTTTCCTCCTCTTCTCTGACATCACTACCCCCGCTGGGTTCTGGAAGGTTGGAACAACATAGATGAATTTAGGTATTATATCCTCCTTTAGTAACTCCTTTATCTTCTCCTCTAGTAAATCTATTCTCATTCCATCTTTATCCAGTGGAACTCCCTCTAGGTTACTCTCATAGCTTCTAAAAGCATTTATCCCTCCGAGATAGGATGGTAACTCTACAATAGCTGTGTCACCAGGGTTTAGGAAGAGTTTACCTATTGTATCAAGCGCTTGTTGTGAACCACTTGTTATTATAATGTTTTCCCCGGTAATATCCATTATACCATCTTTATAGGCTCTCTCAGCTAGTTGTTCTCTGAGCTCTTTCAAACCCTGTGTAGTCCCATATTGTAGAGCTACTTTACCATAGTGTTTCATTACATAGTGTAATATATCCTCTATATCATCTACTGGGAAGGATTTGGGATTAGGTAGTCCTCCAGCGAAGGAGATTATCTCTGGATCCTGAGCAACCTTGAGTAGCTCACGGATCACAGATTTCCTCATTTTCCCAGCTCTATCTGAATATAATCTCTCTAAGTTAACCATATGCAACCTCCACTGTTCTCTTTTTAATTGGAAAACCTAACTTACCTACTCCTCCCGCTGTTGACTCAGAATAGTTTTAAATGCCTCATCAAATGCAGGCATACTCTGTATTGTATCCCTATCTATGTTAAACCTATGCATGATGTGAACAGCTAAAGCCTCATCATATGGTAATTCAGAGGTTCCACCTGTGAACATCCTAGTTACTTCATCCTCTGTATCTATTGATACATCATCTATATCTATTCTACGTTTTAATATTTCATCATCCATACAATCTCATAGCACCTATACATGATTTTGCTTTATAAACTTTGCTTTTCTTATCCTCCAGATGAATCTCTTTTTAGAAATATTATTAAATCTATTTTCCCTCACCTATAAGAATTGAGAGATGGAAGTGAGAAAAAATGGAAGCGATACTCCTAGCTGGAGGTTTTGGAACAAGGCTTAGACCACTAACCTATACTAGAGCAAAACCTCTACTACCCGTTCTTAATAAACCCATGATATCCTATCTAATTGATGCTCTTCCATCCGAGGTTGACAGGGTTATATTAGCTGTTAACTATAGGAAGGAGCAAATTGAAGAGTTTTTCAAGGAATATGATTGTGGTAGAGAAGTTATTGTTAATGATGAACCAGAGCCTCTAGGTACAGGTGGAGCAGTAAAGTTTGCGGAGCAGTATATCACTGGTAAATTCTTTGTTTTAAACAGTGATATAATCTCATCTATAAATCTGCATGATATGCTTAGATTCCATGAAGATAAGAAAGCTGCTGCAACGATATCGCTTTGGCCAGTAGAAAACGTAGCTGAGTTTGGTGTAGCGAAAGTAGAGGATGATGGTAGGATAACTGGTTTCGTAGAGAAACCTAGACCTGAGGATGCTCCTTCAAATCTTATCAACGCTGGAGCTTACTTGTTAGAACCAGAGGTTCTAGATTATATTGAGACAGGTCGCTTGGTTTCAATGGAGAAGGAGATATTCCCTCGGATTATAGAGGATACTGGTAGATTCTATGGTTACAGGTTTGATGGATACTGGATTGATATAGGTAGAATGAAGAGTTACCTATATGTTAATGAGTTTCTATTGAAACATAAAGGTTTAAATTACTTAGTGGGTGAGAATAGTAGTGTAGATGGAGAATTAAGGAATTCAGTTGCTGGTAGAAACGTTATCATCAAAGGTGATAGTAGGGTTAGTTCATCTATAATATTTGACAACGTAGTAGTTGATGGAGACTGTGTCATAGAGGGTAGTGTCATCGGAGAGAATACTAGTATAGGTAGAGGTTGTCGTATTATAAATACTGTTATAGGGGATAATGAGAGTATAGATAACTATGTGGAGCTTGTAGATACAAATGTTTGGACACAACCGATACCAGAGGGTTACCCAGAGAAGCAAATTGGGAATGTTATAGGGGAAAACTAAAGTCAACTATCATTTACATGAGAAACTTCCAGGTATGCAGGGTAACAATGAATTCTATACCAAGTACTATATTCAGAATCTATATAGGGATTATATAAGAGGGATATCTCTGCATTAACCTTCCTTAGAATTGGTTACGCAGCAGGATGTTACCTTAAGGAAGAGCTGAGTGGTTCAACAGTTGCTGTAGGGAATGATATAAGAAATACTAGTATACTTCTAGTGTATGCGTTTATATCAAGTTTAGTATTGACTGGGAGTAGATGTATCTTATATGGGTACAACCTCTTTTGGTCAAACACTGCTAAGAAGTTGGTTGGATAGAAATGATTTTAATTGCTTTTATAACAGCTAGTCATCTATCACCTGAGTGGAATGAATTTTATTATGGCGACGGTGTAGGCTTACCAGAGGAGGAGATAGGAAAGATGAAAGAGTATACCTCTAAAGAATTTGAAACAGCGGATGGAATATTATTGGCGTCATCAGATATGCTGATGCCATAGGGAGTTATGTATCCTTCTTCAAATCAAGATTCAATTTTAGAGATGAAAATCTGAGAGTAGCAGTTGACTATGGAGGTGGTGGTACTTCCCTTGTCATACCAAGACTATTCTCACAACTAGGTTTTAATCTAAGAAAAGTATTCTGTGAGGTGGATCCACTCTTCTCCAAGCGATTACCAGATCCTAAACCAAAGAATTCATCTGAGTTGATAAAAAGAGTTAGAGATGAGAAATGTAGTTTTGATGTAGCTTTTGATAGAGATGGTAGTAGAGCAGTCAGTTATCGCGGATAACAATGGTAGTATTATCTGCGGGTACAACAGGAATAATTTTAGAGAAACATTGTTTCAAAGAGAAAGGAACCGTGGTTGTAAATGTTGAGTGCTCTAAGCTATATCAGAGAAGCTCACTCCTCTAGGTTTCAAGATTAAGGAGATACTTGTTGGATATGCCTTTTTAACATTGTATGCTAAACAACTAAAAGCGGTATTAGGTGTAGAGTCCTCTGGTCATGTAATCATACCAAGATATTTCTTATTTGATGATGCTGTTATCATACCCCTTAAGGTAGCGGAGATACTAGTGGAGAATAAGATGAGGTTAGATAAGTTAAACAGATGAGGTACCTATGTATCTAAGGAGTAAAGAGGAGACACCTAGTGAAGATGAGATGAAATTTAAGGTTATAGAAAAGCTAACAGAGGAGTTTAAAGAGAGGTATGGAGAGGTTAACACACTGGATGGTATCAAAGTATATCTAAGAGATGGATGGGTTCTTATTAGGGCATCTAATACTAGTCCATTACTGAGATTAACTGTAGAGGCAGATACAGAGGGAAGAGTTAAAGAAGTAGTAAACAGTTTCAAGAAAGAAACTATGAGAGTTATTGATTCTATTAGAGGTTGATATACATGGTTAGATTATTTGGAACAAATGGTATTAGAGGTGTTGTAAACGAGGATATGAATTGTGAACTCGCTTTAAGAATCGGTAAAGCCTGGGGTACATATCTTAAGAAAAACCATAGTAACCCTAGAGTAGCTATTGGAAGTGATGCTAGGCTCTCTAATCATATGCTTAAATCAAGTGTAATTGCAGGTTTCCTTGCTACTGGTTGCGATGTAACAGATATAGGTCTCCTGCCGACTCCAGGTATACAGTATGTTGTTAGAGAAAAGGGTTTTGATGCAGGGGTTGCTATAACAGCTTCTCATAACCCACCGGAGTTCAATGGAATCAAAGGGATTAATAGGGATGGAACAGAGTACTATAGGGATACAGAGGAGGAGATTGAGTCTATATATTTCTCAGAGGATTTCAAGTTAGTATCATGGGATAAGGTTGGTAGACTAGACAATTGGGATGGAGGAGTAGATTTATATCTAAAAGGTATACTTGATCAAGTAGATGTCGGTTTAATTAGGAAGAAAAGGTTTCATGTAGTACTTGACTGTGGTAGTGGAGCAGGGAGTGTTATAACCCCTGTTTTATTAGAGAAACTAGGTTGTAGGTTAACAAAACTTTACTGTATTCCAGATGGTAGGTTCCCTGGACATAACTCTGAGCCTACACCTGAGAATCTAGAGGAGTTAATGAAAACTGTGCCATTAGAAGAGGCTGATTTCGGTGTAGCTCAGGATGGTGATGCTGATAGAGCAATCTTCATAGATGAACATGGAAACTATATCTGGGGTGATAAGACTCTTACACTTATGACCAAGTATATATTGATTAAGGAAGGTGGAGGGATAGTTGTTACTCCTGTTACAACATCTCAGTGTATAGATGATGTCGCAGAGAAGTATAATGGTAAGGTTATAAGAACCAGGGTGGGTTCACCAACAGTTGCAAGAGTAATGAAACAAGAAGGAGCCGTATTTGGTGGAGAAGAAAACGGTGGATTAATATTCCCAAGGTTCCAATACTGTAGAGACTCTGTGATGACAATAGCTAAGATGCTAGAACTATTAGCTGAGGAAGATAAAACTATTAGTGAGGTTATCAAGGATATTCCAAGCTATGAGGTGATTAAAACTAAGATTCATTGTCCTAATGAGAAGAAAGAAGAAGTACTCCGTAAGATCACTGCGATCGCGAAGAAAGATGAGGATGTAATCAAAGTTGAAACAATTGATGGAGTAAAGATTTTCACAGAAAACGGTTGGGTACTAGTTAGACCATCTGGAACCGAGCCAATATATAGGATATATGGTGAATCAAGAGATAAGAGTAAGGTGGAGAAATTAGTAGATTATTATAGGAAACTAGTTGAGGAGATTATAACTAGTTTAGATTAACCTCTATGGTAGTGTAGGCTGCTTCAACTAAAGTGTCTAGAGATAGTTTATCTAAACTAGGTAGATGAAGGAAACCAATAGATGTATTATCTAGGTGATCAAGGAGAGAGTATAGTAGGGAGTTGCATACATAGAAACCTGGTGAGAAACTAATCTTACTAGGTATACCCATTTCTCTTAGTTTAGAAATCGTTAGAGGTACATCAATAGTTACTCTATGGATAGGTGGACTATGAGGTATAACAGGTTTTATTGAAAACAGAGGATGAGTAGAGTAAGGATCCCATTGAAGGTTGAAGGCAAAGTATTCCACCTCTATCTTCTCCGCTGAGGGTGATAAACCCATGCTTAACACCATACATGGTTTAACCTCTATAACCTTTTCTAGGGTTTCCTCTACTGCTTCTTCGAAGTCAACAGGGAGAATGATTCCAATGATATATGTATCCTCAACTATGGTGTTGTTTAAACTCTCCGCTACGAGAGCTGAGGGGTTAACATCATATGATGAAAAAGGTTCAAACCCTGTGACAAGAATAGTTTTCGATGTAACCTCTGCTACTGTTTTAGAACCATTTATCATGGTAGAGGAGGAAACAAGTAGAATAATCAATACTGAAACACAGGTTTTTAACATCTATTCTCTTATTAGAGGAGTGGAATCATAAAAAATTTTTCATAGGAGAGAGGTCATAAAGAATCTGGATTCCATGGATAGTGGGTTTCTCATTATCTCCAATACATTAATATCCAACAAGGTTTATTCACCCTAAACTCTGTGTTTATGTTGAAACAAAAGAATGGATCTAAATGTTCATGGTGAAGCATCATGGGTATAGAGGAGGAACTTCAAAGATATGCTCTTCTTATCGAGAATTATAAAACTCAATTAGAATCCTTGGAGAATCAGTTTTCTCTCCTGCAGGCAGCTATTGCAGAGTACTCTAAAGCTCGGCAAACTGTGGAGAAACTAGGTGAAACAGAGAATGAAACAGAGGTTCTCATACCTCTTGGAGGAGGAGTATTTGCTTATGGTAAAACAATTACTACATCTAAAGTACTCACTGATATCGGAGAAGGTATACTAGTGGAGAAAACTTTATCTGATGCTGTGAAAACTCTCGATAAACGGATTGAGAATCTTCAGCAGTCTCAGGATACTATATCTAGGATGACTCAGAGGATTCAAGAAGAGTTAGCAGAGGTGACATCGAAGGCGCAGAAGCTATTGGAGGAGCAGAGAAGAACCACTGATAAGGAGAGTTAGAGAGATGTTTAAGTTTTTGAGGAGGAGACTGAGGAGATTCGAGGAGGAACTTGAGGAGGAACTTCAGAAGAGCTTAGAGGAGAAACCTGTAGAGGAAGAAGTATCTCCAAAAGAAGAAAAGGTTTCTTCAAAAGTTGAGAGAGAAGAGGTACCAGTGGAGAAGACAGTTGAGGTTACTATTCCACCGGAGAAGAAAGAGTTATATGAACGTAGAAAGAAACGACTTGAAGCTAAGAGGAAAAGA
>CAZCPZ010000048.1:0-8355 GCA_964499875.1 uncultured Thermoplasmatales archaeon
TCTATAGTCTTGGGTAGGAGTAATGTATACATCTTTTTTGCTCCATCTGGGGAATAAGGATTATCTATGTCTCTACCATCATTGTTTTCAACTAATGTAAGCAACTCCGCCTTTATTATACAACATTCTTTATATAATTTTTCTTCTTCTATTATCTTATCTGCATCCTCTACTCCATTAAGTAGTAATGCTATTATCATGGATATTATGCTGATACTAATAATTAAGCGGATAGGTAAGGAGTCTATAGCTTTATTATCCATCCTTAGCATCTTTTATATCTCCCTCAATCTTGGTTCTGCTCCTCCATGCCAGCTTCTCCTTGGTTTTATCTTTACGGTGTGTGTCGACTCAGAGTTGTCATCTATAACTAGTGCTACTCCTCTCTCAGAGATGTTTCTACTCATTGTTTCCTCTATCTCCTCAGACATATATGTTGGTCGAAGCTTTGAGAGAGCTTCAATGTCATCTCTAGATGTTAATCTGTGAGAGATGATTAGATCACTGTGGGATAAAACTTCTTGATCCAGTAAACTAGGGTGTTGCGTAGCTAGAATCATTGATAAACCTGGTTGTCTACCTTGACGTAACCAGTTTTCTATGAATACTTTACGACTCAATGGATTGCCTCTTCTAGGTATAAAGGATTGTGCTTCATCAACTATAAGCCATATCATGGAGAAGCAGTTGTCCTGGGGTTGATTATTAATCCATTTTCCTTCAAATTGTTTACGTCTCACAATCTGGTAGCTGAAGATCTTCCTACCTATGAAACCAGCTATACTAGTTTTAAGATACTCATCTAGTATATAGCTTAGATCAAATACCGTGACTTCTCCATCTCTAGTTAAATCATTGGCATCTAATCCTTCATCTGAGAAGATACCTAGGGAGTCTACGAAGGAGAGGAGTGTCTCAGCCATGTTTTTTGTATAATCCTCTATAGATGAGTTTTGGATGAAGCTTAGTATATCCGGTATATTGAAGGATACTTGTTGCTCTCTTAGAGTCATAATTGTTTTTGTTAGAATTATTCCAAGTGGATCCAGTGGTTCTATGTTTAAGAAGTAACACCACTCCTCTGGAGTTATCTCACAAGTTTTAATCCTTAGTTTCTCCATTCTAATGTTTCCATTACTGTTTAAAACCTCCTCATTTTTAGTGATATAAACCGTTACATTGACCCCCTCAGGTTTTAAACCCCATTTCTCAAGGAGTTTTCTCTCCCTATTATTAGGGTATCCAAGTGTCCAGAATACTCCAAGTGTATCTATGATAACTATACTTATCTTCCTTCTAATATCTTCTCTGAGTTTAAGTAACTCCTCAGTGAGTACTCCAAGTGTATATGTTTTACCGTAACCTCTCTTACCGCAGACTAATATGATGTGTGGAGATGAGATATCGAGATCCACGTATCCCCCTAATGAGGAATCTAAGGCATAGAATCTACCTATATTGATGGTTTCATCTGAAGGATCATTACTCTCTCTGCTTCTACCAAGGATGAATCTAAGTGGAGTCATTAGTGTCTAACCCCACCTGTTATATTAAAATAAATTATATATTTTATCTCATATACATGATTTGATGAGTGTCTGTCCTCACAGAGTCATGGATTATGCAAATGGAGAGGAGTTGATTATTGATTGCAGGAGATGTAAACTTGGAGGAGCAACTATATTTGATAAACGATGTTGGAGTAATCTCTCCCTGCTTCTACAGGAATATAGAGGCGTAGTGAAGGTTGTTCTTGATCATCTATTTAGAGAAGTTTTTGTTGACAAGGAGTTATCTATACTTAAAGATTTATCGTTTTCTCAGCGAGAATTTGAGTTAGCTGTAAGATCTCGTCTCTGCAGTAAATGCAGAGTTATCTTATCAAAGAGATCTAGATTGTTAACTAGTTGTCTACTAGAGGAGTTAGTAGAGTATCTATCTCGCAGTCTATGTAGAGTATGCAGAGAGAACATTAAAGAATCCCTTGGTTATCTATCGAGAGAATACTCTGGGTTACTAAGGATTCTCTTAGATGTTAAACCCACGGTTATTCAACCTGGTTTCATCTCCTCCATGGTACTATATAGGGTTCCTAAGGATTCAACCTTGGTATCCTCTTATACTATAGAATGTGTTCCACCAGCTAAAGTTAATCTTTATCAGCTAAGAGGTAAACCAGAGAAGATGTATTTCTTGATACCTTCAGAGTTTTTTCTTCCACGTAGCTACATATCTTTAATAGATGATGTATGGTCTAGACTAGTTGAGTATTACCCAGATGATGCTTCTTTTATGAAAACTCTGGAATCCGAGGATTACTTTTATTTTCACGCCAAAAAGATTCTAACTGATGAAGAGGAAAACTTGGATGGAGAAACTATTGAGGTGTTATCTAGATTATTCTCTAGATACACAGCTGGTTTCGGAGTCATCGAGTACCTATTCCATGATGATAGAATACAGGATATATATGTTAATAATCCTGTGACCTTGAATCCTCTGCATCTAGTTGTAGATGGTGAAGAGTATACCTCGAATATTTATCTATCACCTGAGGAAACCGAGGTTTTAGCTTCAAGGTTTAGGGTGTTGAGTGGACGGGCTTTCTCAGAGGCTACACCGATTCTAGATATGGAATTAAAAGGTTATAATGTGAGAGTTGCAGCTATAACTAGTCCACTCACATCTAAAGGTTTCGCTTTTGCTTTAAGGAAACATAGGGTGAAACCATGGACATTGATTCATTTCATAGTTAATAACATGTTATCCAGTGAAGCAGCTGCTTTACTAAGTTTTCTAGTAGATGGACAAGCATCTCTACTTATCACTGGTAGTAGAGGAGCTGGTAAAACCTCTCTACTAAGCTCACTATTACTAGAAGTTCCTCAGAGGTTTAGGATACTTACTATTGAGGATACACCAGAGTTACCTGTAGAGGAGTTACAGAGGAATGGCTATAAAGTACAGTCTCTACTAACTAGATCCTTTGTTTCTACTTCACAATCAGAGGTTTCCCCTGAGGATGCCCTCAGGGCAGCCTTAAGATTGGGGGAATCAGTACTTGTTATAGGAGAGGTGAGAGGTGATGAGGCAAAGATACTATTCGAGGCTATGAGGATAGGTGCAGCTGGAAACCTAGTGATGGGTACCATTCATGGTTCAACAACTAGGGATGTATATGAGAGAGTAGTATATGATATAGGTGTTCCTCCTTCCTCTTTTAAAGCAGTGGAAACAGTAGTGGTAGCAGCACCTATAAGGGAAGAAGGTGGTGTAACTAGGAGGAGGAGAGTTACTCAGATTACAGAGTTGGTTAAAACTGGTAGTAACCCTAGTCAGATGTTTAGGGATCTAATGGTTTATGATACTAGATTGGATAAACTCGTTTCCACAATGATTCTAGATAAAGGGCAATCTAGGGTTGTACAGAGGATAGCAGATAAATGGGGTATAACAGTTGAGAGAGCCTTGGAGAATATCCGTCTAAGAGCGTATATAAAGCAAACCATGGCTTCTTATAGCAGAGAATACAAGGAGTTATTAGAGTTGAAAGCTGTTAGAGATGCCAATAATGCATTCTGGATGTTTATAGAGGAGAGTAGAAGACTACATGGAGTCGTTGACTACGAGTATGTGAAGGATAATTGGAGTCAGTGGTTCACAGACTATATTAGGATGGGGTTATAATGAGTAGACACTGGTATAGTAGATGTGCTTCCTTCGCTAGGAGGTACTTCTCGTGGTTAGTGAGAGATAAGGAGAGGTATCAATCCTTTCTCTCAGATGAATACATAGATATCCTCAGGTTTATAGATTTAGATGTAGAACCCATCGATGTGTTATCCTTTGCTTTCATGGTTGCTTTCCTAACTTTGCTTATACTTATAGTGATTGATTCTATAATCCTATTTATTCATCTAGCTGATGGTTTAGATTTTCTAAATCTACTATTGATGCTTATTGTAACTATTATCCTACCTTTTATCACAATGAATCTTATAGCTAGTTACCCTAGGACGATTGCTAGATACACTGAGATTCACTCGATGGGTGATATACCAGAGGTTTTGAGTTACCTCATCATGTATCTTAAACTTGTTCCAAATCTTGAGAATAGTATAAAGTTTGCAGCTAGGGAGTCTAATACATCTTTAGCTAAACTGTTACGTAAAATGATTTGGGATATGGAGATAAGGGTGTATCATGGTCTCAATGATGCATTAACAAGGTTTACTAGTAGATGGGGTAGATGGAGTGATCATTTCAAGCGAGCTATGCATCTAGTTAGGAGCTCATTAGAGGAACCAGATGATGCACAGAGAATTATCACCCTGAATAAGGCTTTAGATGTTGGTTTAGAGGGGACGAGAGAGTTGATGAGTAGATTCGTAGCGCGTCTTCATCAACCTACTCTAGTGATATACTCTATTGGAGTTATGTTGCCTCTCTCCCTTGTAGCTATGCTACCAGCTGTATCCCTAGTAGGAGTAAAGATAACTATTCTTCAAATATTCCTGTTATATGATGTTATACTTCCTATCATACTATACTTGTATATGAGAAAGATTCTTCTATCTAGACCAGCTACTTTTAATCCACCAAGTATCACTCGGCACTCAGATTTTAAATATACGAATAGTTTTCTCCACATAGCTATATCCATCATAATAGCTTCACTAGTATCTACACCGTGGTTCTATTATACTATACTTAATAGGGATTCCACCTCAATTATCTCAATTCTCCCATTATGGAGTATCTCCCTTGGTTTGTATTATTACACAGCAGCAGTGTATAGACCCTATAAGAAAATTAGAGACGATGTAAAATCTATGGAGAAAGAGTTTACAGAAGCCTTATATATCATTGGTAGAAGAGTTAGTGAGGATAAATCTGCAGAGGAAGGTTTCCTCTACACCGCTAATACGATGAGTGGTTCCCATATATCATCTATATTTAGGAGAGTTAGCTATAACCTCTTCTCTCTACATAATACTCTTGAAGAAGCCCTGTTTCACCCAAGGTATGGTGCACTGAGACGGGTTTATTCAGATAGAATTAAAGCAATTATGAAACTCTTTGTTGAAGGAGTTAGGAGGAGTCAGAGATCAGCTGGTTTATCTATAATAAAGATAGCGGATCACCTCAAAGACCTACAGGAGGTGGAGAATAGGATAAAAGAGAATCTCAGTGGTTTAACAGGTACTCTTAGATCCACTGCAGTAGTATTTGCTCCACTTATAGCGGGAGTAACAGTTGCTATAACTAGGGTTGTAACATTATTGTTACTTAAGATGAATCCTTCCTCTAGCGTTTACAATGCTACTATGTTTACAGTGGAGGCTCCTCAGATAAACTATTTCATACTAGCTATAGGAGTATATATCATTCAACTCGTTATCTTGCTAACAAGGTTTACTAATGGTTTAGAGGAGGGTGATGATAAGGTAGAGTATATGTATAGTCTCGGTAAAGCTCTACCAATATCAGTTTCTATACTAACCGTCTCCATAATGATGAGTCAGTATCTATTCTCAAACATCTTAAACTCTACTCAATAAAAATGTGTAGGTGTCGGGGGCGGGATTTGAACCCACGACCTCCTGATCTCTCAGCATCAGCCTGTTTTTTCGAACCCTTATAGCTGTGCTTATGAGTCAGGCGCTCCAACCAGGCTGAGCCACCCCGACTTGATTAATGTTATAGTTGTTGATTCTTTTAAAACTTACTCCATAGAAATTGTATTCAACCAAGGATAGGGTCTTCGTCACTCGTCAACCTCTTCTTACTCCTGAGGAATATTTGATGTATACCTCTCTCTCTTAATCTTCTACGTAATTCTTTATCATTCGTAGCAACTATAGCATTATATTTCTCTGCAGCTGCAATCACTGCATCATCTCCTCTTAGATTAGGATCCTCTAACTCAATGATTCGGTATCTCTCTAAGAATTTCAATGCTGCTTTAGCTAAACGTTTTTTACGTCCTCTACCCTTATCTGCTAGGGTTTTGATCTCCTCTACAACGTTTCTAGGTATAAGTATCTCATATTTACCTAGAAGTCTAGTGAGTTCTCCCTCAAGATCAATGGAGAATTCAAAAACCATTATTAAAACACTACTATCAAGTATTACTTTTGGATTTCTCCATATCCTATTAGATGCCATCTTCCGTCAATCCTTCTACTAATCGCTATCCTCTGTCCCTCTTCAGCGCATACTGGTCTTTTCAAGTGTACTCCAACTGTTCCATTATGTGATTCTGTTACAACTCCAACTGTTGTAGCTGTTCCTATAGTGAGCATTAGTGGTTCATTAGTTTTAATTGGCTCCACAGCTTTCTCTTCTATGGTTCCAACTACTCTCTGTAGCAGATGAACATCTAAGTGGAAACCATGTAGTGTCTCCGGTAATTCACCTGGTCTACCAACGACTTTACCGGAGAATGAATCAGATTTCGTTAAAACTGGATCTAGGAGTGTACCTATTCCAACTAACCCTCCAGGGGTTGCCTCTTCTACTGATAACCCCCCTGTGAAGAGTGACTCAATCGTAGTATATATAGGCTCTATCTTCTTCCTACCTTCCTCTTCAACTTCTCTACCTGGCGCTACTTCTATCTCTTCCCCCTTCCTTAAAACTCCTTGTATTATGGACCCCCCTATTACTCCTCCTTTGAGATCAGCAGGGCGAGTACCTGGTTTGTTGACATCAAAACTTCTAGCTACATACATCCTAGCTGGTTTATTTATGTCTCTAGTGGGTGTAGGTATACGCTCTTGGATCATTTGTATTAGAATATCTATATTCATATCATGGTGAGCACTCACTGGTATAATAGGGGCATCTTCTGCACTGGTTCCTTTTATAAACTCCTTAATCTCTTCATAGTTTTGTATAGCTTTCTTTTCACTAACTAGATCCACTTTGTTTTGAACAATAACAATATTTTTAATACCAGCTATATCAAGAGCTGTTAGATGCTCTCTTGTTTGAGGTTGTGGGCATGGCTCATTTGCTGCTATGACAAGTATGGCTCCATCCATGATTGCTGCACTTGATAACATTATAGCCATTAGTGTCTCGTGCCCTGGTGCATCAACGAAGGATACTGTTCTAAGGAGTTCTGTTGGACTACCACATATAGGGCATTTACTCTTTGTACTATAACACTGTGGTTCCTCACATACTGGGCATCTATAGAAGGCTGCATCAGCATATCCTAGCTTTATGGATATCCCTCTTTTTATCTCTTCAGAGTGTTCATCTGTCCATTTACCTGTTAACCTTTGAGTTAAAGTTGTTTTACCATGATCAACGTGTCCAATCATACCTATATTAAGTTCTGGTGGACGAGGAAGTACTGCCATTTATTCTCCTTCCTTTTTCTGTTGTTCTTGAGCAGCTTTTAATAACTCCTCTATTGGTCTAGAACTATATTTTGTTATCTTCATGTTTATCTGAACAATGTTTTGACTAATAGTGTTTCCATGGATAGACTTCTTTTTCCTTAAACCCTTGGTTTTTGGTTTAAATCCTTGGCTTTTTGTTAGTAGTAGCTTCCTCCTTCTCATCCCCGGTAGGTCTCTCCTCATGGGGAAACCATCTTTATCTGTTCCACCTGTTATCTCTAGTTTGTAGCCTGGTAGGGATACGAATATACCATCTACTTCATCTCCAATCTTCTTACCTATCAGGGAGTTTGCATGATGCCCTGTTACTAGGATGGAATGTGATTTCCCAGTTTTTACATCGTTGACAACTACTTTGAATTCTACCATAGCTCAGACTCCTCTCTACTGGTTTCTTTCCATGATACTGGAATACCTATTAATATGTTATGTCTCGACTCATTGTATGATTACCCCTTGGTTTTAATGAGGATTAGTTTTCAGTTAAGAATAAAACTTGTATTAACTTTAGAGTTTTATAATGTAATGTCAGTTATTTAATTGTGATTAAAAGTTAACGAACCATTGATATGGAAATTTGGAAAACTATTTGAAGGTTTTATCCACTGCACTTTATCAGAGAAATGATTTGTATGGGGGAGAATGAATGTCTGATATTGTTTGGTACTGGATTAAAGGAGATAAAAAGATATTCACCAGGGATATTAAGGTTGCAGAAAAGGCTTTAAGAGAAGGTTTCCTAGTTATAGGTAAAAAGGTTAATAATGTTATAACATACAAGTAGTTAAACGGAAGGTTTTTAGAGTAGTATCCTATAACCTGAATCTACCATGGTTGACTTAGATTACAAGAATCTGTTGAAGCGAGTGCAAGATAATATCTCAACAGAGAGAGTTACAGATGAGAGATTCAAACTCCCCAACCCAGAGATCCTATATGAGGG
>CAZCPZ010000049.1:0-8319 GCA_964499875.1 uncultured Thermoplasmatales archaeon
TAGTACCCTAGAGATTAAGGAGAAGAAGGTTACTGAGGAGATGAAGAAACTCTTCACTGGTGGTAGAGGCTTTGGTTTAAAACTACTCTGGGATGCTATTAAACCTACTACTAGGTGGAATAGTGAGGAGAATGAACTTATAGTAACTAATGGTCCACTCTGCGGTATAACACAGTATCCTGGAGCTGGTAAATCCCTGTGTTTAACTATATCTCCTTCCACTGATATAATATGTGATAGTAATGTTGGAGGCTACTTTGGACCCTATCTTAAATTCTCCGGTTTCGATGCCCTGGAGATCCAAGGTAAAGCAAAAGAGGATGTAATCATATTTATTGATGGAGAAAATAATAAAGTTACAATTGAAACTGCTCCTCTTGAAGAAACAGATTCTCATCTACTAGCAGAGCAGTTAACAGAGATGTACACGAGGGATGAGAAATCTAAGCATTTGGTATCAGTTGTATCAGCTGGTAGGGGAGCAGAGCATAGCTACTGGGGTTGCCTTAATTTCTCATTCTATGATATACGTAGAAAAGTACCTAGGTTGAAACAAGCTGGTAGAGGTGGACTAGGAACAGTACTGAGGGATAAGAAGATTAAAGCCATTGTTGTTAGAACAAAAGAGTTTGATGGACTCGCTAATAACCCAGTGGATCCTGATAAACTAGTGAAGGTTGGTATAAAGATTCATAGAGAGATCAGGGATCTAGATAGGTATCAGAATAATATGCGTACTGTTGGAACACCCCACTTAGTAGAGATAATGGATGACTATGATTTGTTACCCGTAGAGAACTATAGGTTTGGTAGTTTCCCAAAGGCTTCAAAGCTTTATTCATCGGAATTCTATAAACTATTCACCCAGGTCATACCTGATGGATGCTGGCATGGTTGTACTCTTGCCTGCGCGAAAGCAGTAGATGGTTACACTGTTATGACGGGGCCATATAAAGGTACGAGGGTTACTGTTGATGGACCAGAGTATGAAACAGTTGCCTGTGGATCCAATATGGGTCTATGGGATCCACGATGGGTATTAGAATTCAATTTCTATTGTGATACTTATGGTATTGATACTATCTCCGCGGGTACAGCTATAGCATTCTACATGGAGATGTATGAGTATGGTATATTGAATAAGGAGAGATGTGATGGTTTAGAGCTCTGTTTTGGTAATGGAGAGGCGGTATTAGAGTTTCTACATAGAATAGCTAGGGGAGATCAAGGAGAGTTTATAAGAGTAGCATCTAAAGGTGTACGTAGAGTAAAGGATTGGTTGATCAAGAAAGGTTGGGGTGACTCAAAGCTTATAGAAGACTGTGGTATGGAGAGTAAAGGCTTAGAGTACTCAGAGTATGTAACTAAGGAATCTCTTGCTATGCAAGGTGGTTATGGTTTAACCTTGAAGGGCCCGCAGCATGATGAGGCTTGGCTTATATTCATGGATATGGTGAATAACCAGATACCTACTTTTGAGGATAAAGCAGAAGCATTACATTATTTCCCAATGTGGCGTACATGGTTTGGACTCTGTGGTTTATGCAAACTACCATGGAATGATATAGAGCCAGCTGATAATGCTGAGACTGATGAACCAAATAAGGTACCGGAGCATGTACAGAATTATGTAGAGATATTTAATGCAGTGACAGGTTGGAATGTTGATAAGGATGAACTTATTAGGCAGAGTGAACGCTGTTATAACTGGCAGCGTGCTATGAATGTATGGCTTGGGAAAGGTACTAGGAAGGAGGATTGGGTTCCATATAGATCAATGGGTCCCGTTACAAAGATGGAGTACCTATCTAGGAAGGAGCGTTATGATAAACAGTTAGTGGAGAAACTAGGGTTTACAGAAGAGGAAGTGGAGGAGATGAGTATTGAGGAGAGGATGATGCATCTGTATGAGTATAGACGTAATGAGTATGAGAAATTAGCTGATGCAGTGTATTATAGGCGGGGTTGGACTCCTAATGGTGTTCCTACTCCTAAGAAGATGCGCGAGTTAGGTTTCACTGATGAGAGAATGCTTAAGATGCTAGAGGAGAAGATCAAAAAGGATGATAAAGCTGGTCTTAATGTGTGGCGTGGGAAATATGGTAAAGGAGAGAAGCCACCAACTGATAATCCTAGATACTGGGAGGAATAACAAGTAAATAAAAAGGTTTTGACCACTTGCTGAGCATACCATTGGAATCCATAGTTATAACTCTTATACGATATAAACCTGGTTTAAACCAGGTATGAGATAGAATCCTAGTTGTACTCCAATTACTATAGTTTCCATCACCCCAATCAACTTTTACCATGCATTTACTGATTATAGCAATCCTGTGTGGTAAACCAGTTCTAGTAATAGGAGTGGAAAATATTATTGGTGTGATAGGTGTTTTATCGGTGAAAGTAAAATCTAATCTAACACTATCACCTGGTTGAACTAGTGGTGTGAAACCAAGGCATCTAGTTTTAGTTAATGGATTACAAGCCATTAGAGTATAGCTACGAGTATTATTTGATAAGGGTGGCAGAGTAGCTATATAATACCCTGTTTCATTAGAGTAGTATCTCCTCGATGCTTCTTCGCATAGGGAATTATTATCTACTTGTAAAACCTCTACACTGTTAAGTGGTTTACCTTCCATGTAGGTGAAACCCTCTACTATTACTCCTAGTTTTACCTTAGATGAGTAGATGTTGTTATCCTCCCTCTCCTCTGGGATAGATCGGTTGCTATCAACTATCATTATAACCTCTCTAGGCTTATTTGAGAGGTTGTAGAAGATGTTTCCACCAAGTCTTTCCCCATGAAACCAGATGTTTGGGAAGAATAGTGGATGCTGGTTTACATAACCAATAAGAGTGTTATTCTCAGTGTAGAAAGAGATGTTTAATATGATAACATCATCAGAGTAGAAGGTGGATCCATTATTTATAACCTCATAGTAGATGAATACTCCAGTTGTAGTATTTATCGGTCCCCACCATGTTTGCAAGGTAATTGGTGTTAAGTCTGGGTATGTGGAGTGGTGGTTTAAACCATTTATGTATGGAAGTAGTAACATGAAAACTACGATGGTTATTATTCTCATCAAGCAATATATTGAGGATCAAGGTTTTAATTCTTTACCTAGAAGAGGTTTTTTATTTAAAAATAAAAAAGAAGGAGTGTGAGGATGGTTTTTTAGAATAGGAATCTCGGGTTGATTATCCATACTTCTTTTTGATCCATAGCTACATGCCCAGCGAAGTCATAGGCTACTGCCTTAATGGTGTGCTTACCGATACCTGTTACGTTACATAACCAGTAGTATGGTGGAGTAAAATTGATGTGCTTCAACTGGTTATCCAAGTAGAATTCTACCCTTGCGATACCTATGTTGTCACTTGCGTTTGCTCTAACGGTTATATTCCCTATTATTACTGCTCTATCGGAGCGGAGAGGGATGATCTCTTTATCATTAATATATAAGGAATTGTTGGGTCGTGTAATCCTTATGAATGGAGGTTGAGTATCACCTGTGAAGATGTATACAAGTGTTGAGTCACTATCCATGTTACCAATGCTATCTGTTACTGTTAGAGTAGCAGTGTATACACCTGGGCTGCTATAGGAGTGAATGGGATTCTGTATGATATCAAATGCACCGTCTCCAAAAGTCCACCACCATGTGTATGGTGGAACACCACCTGTTGCTGATCCATGGAATTGGATACCTTGGTTTACTAGTCCACCATAGGGTCCATCTGCATCTGCTTCAAGTTTCTTATACACTGTAACCTGGGCAGTATCTGTAGCGGTGTTACCCTCGCTGTCCTTAACTGTTAGTTTAGCTTGGTAGACTCCTGCTCTTGAGTAAGCATGCTTCGGATTACGGTCATTACTCTTCTTTCCGTCACCGAAATCCCATTCCCAAGTATAAGGTGGTTTACCTCCACCTGCATCTCCATGGAATTGAATCTTCTCGTTTTCTTCTCCATAGTATGGACCATTTGCTTCAGCTGTTAACTCTTCTGTTATCACTACCTCCGCGGTATCAGAAGCAGTGTTTCCAATAGAGTCTGTAACTGTTAGAGTAGCTGTGTATCTACCAGCTTTTGTGTATGCATGTTTTGGATTCTGCTGGTTACTGCTTTTACCATCACCGAAATCCCAGTGCCATCTATAAGGTTGCATTCCACCTGTTGCAGTACCATGGAATTGTATATCCTGGTTTACTCCACCTTGATACGGTCCATCTGCTTCAGCTGTTAGAGGCTCGATGAGGTATACTACGACGCTATCTGAACCCTCATTACCTGCCTCGTCTACTGCTGTAACTGTTATATGGTTTTCTCCACTCCATAGATTAATTGGTATGTAGAAGGTGAGCATACTATGTGGTGGAGATAGATGTTCACCGTTTTCCTCTGAGAGGTTACCACAGGTGTGAAGCCAATGGAAATACACTATCCCTGAGCCTTCATCAGTTGCGTATCCTTCTACTACTATGAATGGATCATAGACTATTTTACCATTCGGTGGATTGGTGATCACTACTACTGGTGGTATATTGTCTTCATAGATTACTGTTACACTGTCTTCTCCCAAGATACCATAGATGTTACGGAATCGAACAATTATCAAGTTTTCACCAGGTTTGAGACCATGTATATCTATACGGAAGTCAACGTAGTCAGCTGTTGGGAAATACTCAGAGTGAGAATGAATAGTTTGACCAGCCCATATCCACTCCCACTCCCAGTAGTTCATACCCGTTTCATCAATTGCGTATCCAATCACAGTTACATCTCTTGTGTGGAGTACTACACCATCTGGTGGTTGAGTGATAACTACTATGGGTTGTTGTAGATTAGAGGTTGACGTAGAAAAAGCGCTATCGGAAAAGGTTAGTTGCGTATCTACACTCCATGTTACCTCATGGTAACAGTGGATAGTGGGTTCCCCTGTTGTTTTAGTGGCTTCAATTCCAGCTAAGCTACTAGTAGCTATGAAGAGAGATGTTATTAGTATCGAAACAAGTTTCTTCATCTAACTCTCTACCCCCAAATTTTTTCTCCTTTTCTCTATTAAATGTGTTCCCCCGGTATCACATAGTTAGTGCCATGATGTTATATAAAATTTTCGAATAAGATAATGATGTGTGTATAAAACCTGGATTAGAGTATATATAGCTCTTTTGATGAGAATATCTCAGTAAGAGGGAAATGTTGATTGGATATTTGTCTATGGAGTACTGTGTTGGATAGCCTTTTAAATTCCTCCTCTACCATCCCGCTTTTTAAAGAGGAAAAATGGGATAGGAGGAGGACTCCTGAAAGAGTTGTAAGGGGTTTTCAATGAAAAAGGAAGAGGTTTCTTTAGGTTTCCATTTGGATCTTCGGAGGGATGAAGAATCCAACAAGATGAACAAAGTAAGATTGGTGACTCTTTTGTCTACCAGTAAACCTTCATATCTCTCCTTTTTGGTGTTCATTTGTGTTGCTTTTCCGCCATATACGGATGGAAGGCTCTTGAGAAAGCCTTCAAAGTTTGTAATAAGGATTAGAACCCGCTGGTTACCCCATTATTACAAAAAGATTGAGTAGATTGGATAACGATCTTTCTGAATATCTTGAGAGACATTATGATTATGGTAGATTAATCTGGTGTGAAAGTAATCAATAGAGGAGAATGGATTCGTCATAAATAGAAGACTAAGAAGGATTGGGTTAAGGTTCACATAGCTGTAGCTGTAAAAACAGGGAAACTCTTAGCTCTGGAGATAACAGATGAGAGAACCAGTGATAGAAAGATGTTGAAACCCTTGGTGGAACAAGTTAAGGATAAGGGTGGGAAGATATCTAGGGTGTATGCTGATGGTGGTTATGATAACATGGGAGAACTTTAACTACCTAGCAGGTAATGATATAGAACCGGTTATTAAGACAAGAAAAGATGCTTCAACCAAAGCCAAGGGTTCACCGTCTAGAGCCAAGATGCTTAGAGAAGTCAGAAGACTAGGTTATGAGGGTTGTAGGGATAAATACAGGTATGGTGATAGGTGGATGGTAGAAACCTTCTTCTCTGGTGTTAAGAGAGAGTTTGGTGAAACAGTTAAGAACAAAAACTATAGAATGAGCCAACAAAGAAATGAAATTTCATTTCTAACGGTATCTTCCTAAACATCTAAACACCTCTATCTCTGACTCCTATACACCAAAACAAATCAAATTTAAGTTTGAGATGAGAAGACTCACTCATTTCAAATTATTTAGCACAGCAGATAAACTGGAAAAGAAGAGAAAGAAGAAAGAAAAACATTAAAGACCATACTTCTTGCTCGTCTATAGGGTGTTTCCCTTTAACCATTTTCATCATTTTTTAGTTAAGTATATTGTGTTAAAAAGGAAAAGGTTGCCTTGGAATGGATTTATGTATCTTAAATGATCATGAAAATATAGTCAGTCTCATTGCCACTATTTCCAAAGTCCTTTTGGAACTATTCTCTGGTTCAAGGGTACTATATGTCCAGGCCCAACAGAGTTGCAAAAATCATCTTCCTTAGTGGGTACCCTCTCAGTAAGTAAATCAAGCGAATCAATGATTTCGTCCTTTTTTCCTTGACGTAGCCTACCCCAGAATTTGTATGATGTTCTTAACACAGAGGGAGGCATGGAAAAAGCCATTCACGTTTTCCTTCAGTGTTATCTAAGATATACTTGAATGAAGGCTTGGGCCTCCCAAATGCCCCTCACTCAAAATCAATTTCAGATGACCTCCTAAGCGCATGAGCAGCATGCCACAAATAATAATCGGAACAACGCGACCATCTACTCTGTTGCCCTTTGGTTTAACACCATCTAAACGAATTCTCATGAATGTTTTGAAAAATTTTCCAACTATTTTAGGCTGTGTATCACCGACGTTCTGGTACTCCAATATTCCCACTTATTTCCTTTTCTCCACTTAAACAATGGAAAACCTGGTGCATCAAACAGGTACATGTGATTGCTATCAGTTGGCTCAGCACTTTCATCGTCCTCAGGTTTATCATCTTTGGGGGGAGGGTCATCGTTAGGCAATTCTCTTCTTTCGGCCAATTTCCCGGGTCCCACTTAGGGGGATCTTCCACGTAAGTTCTGGTAGGTGGATCCCAATATCCAATAGTATAGCATGTGAGTTTCTGTTGCGAAACATTAAATTTTACCCTATCTATCTTTTCTACTCCAGGTGGACTATACAGTAAATTGTATACGTATTATATTATGACAGGCCATGGCCTCTCTCGCTTTATCAGGATTTTCCAAAAGGTATTGCAAGTCAAAAACCCTTTAAAATGCCCTTTCAACATGCTTTTTTGGAGGATCTTTCAAGCTCCCCATGGTATTATTCAACTTCAGATAAACGATGGCTTATAACTACTCATATTCTGCGAAGTGGGGCGATGGCATTCCTAGGAGCAGTTGATTTAAGCAACGGTCATGAGTTGTCTGATGAGATCCTGCATAGATCTTTTTTGGGATAGAGATATATGGAACTACATGATGTCTATCTATTATTTGGGGATCCAACCATCAAACTGAGGCGATGGGAATGAAATAGAATAATAGGTATCATGATTTTAGTTAGCATAACATGTCTGATCACTTAACCTGTCTATGCGCATATTTCCAGGCTAAGCTCGAACAAAACGACCCATGAGCCCGGCGATAAGATAGTTGTAAATCCCGAAGTTAAAAAATACGATGAGTGTTGAGAAAACTATGGATATCCATGTAAGCATAGAGGAAGAAAAAAGAAATTATCCTCCATCAGCCAAGCTTTATTCTCTAAAGCTATCACTGGGGAGAATAGAAATATAACCCTGTATAAAGCCAACGTTTCAGAGTTCATGGTGAATGGAGAGTATGTGATTCATGTTCGATTGATAGAAAATGGTTTCACTCTCTATGAGGATGAAATCGTTTTCTTGATTACCAGAAGCTATGGAAATAGATGATCTACCAATCAAATGATAGTGATCTTAGCTTTCTGAAGGATGTATTTGTACTGAATGAGAGAATCTATATTGGATATAATTCCTTTCTTTAGACGATATAAATCTCAACTGCGAGAAATCACTTATCCGGATAATTCATCCAAGACCGTAACCTTGCCCTATAGTTTCAACGCCGAGCAAGTTGGATTGTATTCCCTAAATATAGCGCAAACAAAAAACTACAGAAGCTTTAACAAAAAACCTTCAATTTGCGGTTATAAAGAGGTATATCACTTTACGAGAGAAAGCATACTCAATCAGAATTCTCCTCTAGTCTGCATTGTTCTTTCTGTAGTAA